>NZ_JBEOSJ010000026.1:0-111522 GCF_040302905.1 Streptomyces sp. NPDC096193
ACGCCAAGTTCCTGCCCGCCCGGCTCCGCCGGCTGGCGGGGCGCCACGCTCGGCTACCTCCTCGCCCGTGCCGACGGTGTCGACCCCCGCCGGCACGGGGCCCGGAGCCCGCGGGCTCCCCCGATGTGCCCGTCGGGGTCGGTAGAACCCGACGGGCAGTCTGTGGCGTGCTCATGCGCGCCGGACGGCGTGCCCGCGCCGCGCGAGGATCAGTAGAGCTTGGCGACCGCGGTGCGGGTGGTCTTCCGGAACCCGTCCAGGGGCGCCCCGTCCAGTTCGCCCAGCTGGCTCCAGCGGACCACCGTCACGGCCTTGCCGTCGCGGCCGACCGAATAGAGCGCGATGTCGGAGGAGCCGATCTCGGTGTCGTGGGTGTCGATGCTGTAGACGTTCGCACCGTCCTCCACACCGACCCTGCCGTGGTGGAAGGCCTCGCCCTCGCTGGTCGGGTACTGCTCCTTCATCCGGTCGAGGCAGCTCTCGACCGACGCGCGGAGCTTGGTGACGAGCGCCTTCGCCTTGGCCTCGGTGGCCGCGACCGTAATGGTCTGCTGCGCCCCGGTGTCCAGCTCGGTCCTGAACTCCCGGTGCCTACTGGACGCGTCGGGTGCGACGCCCTGGGTGCAGAAGTCGTCGCCCGTGCCGGGCTTCACCGGGTCGGCGTGCCAGGCGGTGGAGGCGGCCGGCAGCTGGGAGGCGGAAAGGAAGGCGGGCGTCACGGGAGCGGCGGTGGCCGCGCCGATCGTGACGACCGTCAGACCGACGGCCGCCGTGGTCAGGGCAGCGGTGCGGAACATGTTCATGAAAGGACTTCCCCGTTGGTCGTGGTTGGTGGAGCGATCACCAGCTTTGACGGCTCGTGAGGTGGCGGCAAGCACCTGAGGCACGTCCGGAACCGTGGAACCATTCCACCCCCGATGACGTGGGACTCTTCACCGGGGGTGAAACGCCGTCCTGGGACGGCCGGGGGGAGTTGGAAGGCGTGAGCACACCGAGAGAGTCCGAGACCGAGGCGTTCGCGCAGCGGCTGCGCGAGATCCGGGACGCGTCGGGCCGCAGCTACGGCGCGCTGGCACGCCGGGTGGGCGTCAGCGCGTCGACTCTGCACCGCTACTGCTCGGGAAGCACGGTGCCGGTGGAGTTCGCGCCGATCGAACGACTGGCCCGGCTGTGCGGCTGCGCCGGTGACGACCTGATCGCGCTGCACCGGCTGTGGGTACGGGCGGACGCCGACCGCCGACGGCGCATGGAGAACGGCGGCGTACGGGCGGACGCCGGTGACCCGCACGGCACTTCGGGCCCCACGGCCACCTCGGGCAACTCTGGAGCCACCTCGGGCAACTCTGGAGCACCGGGAACGTCGGTCACCTCGGACACCTCGGAGGTAGCGGACGCCCCCGCTCCGGGCGCCCCCGCTCCGGGCGCGTCCGCCGAGGACGAGAGTGACGGCGTCCCCGTGCCGGGCCGGCCCCCGCACGCAGACCGGGTATCCGCAGGCCGGCCCCGGCGAGCGGCCGCACCGGCAGCCGTGCCCGCATGGGCCCGCTCGCGTCTGCCGCGTCGCCCCGCTGCCTACGCCGCAGCCCTTGTCGCGTCCGTCCTCGCGCTCGTCCTGCTCATGGCCTTCGACCGGTCACCGCTCTCCGCCGCGGACCGGCAGCGCACGACGGCTCAGCAACCGGGCGACCAGGACGCGGGCACATCGCAGCCGCCGGGAGACGGCTCCGCTCCCCAGGAGCTCACCACGCCCGAGGCGGCCGGCACCAAGGTGGCGGAAGGGGAGCACGGCTCGGGGGAGGGGAAGAGCGCCGAACCCCGGACGAAGGCCACCCGGGAGCCTGACGGATCCCAACCCCGGGGAAACGGCACGCCCTTCACCTGGACCACGGATCAGCATGTGTGGCAGAACGGCTGCGGCCACACCTATCTCGTGAAGCGCGGCCCCTCCGCCGTACCCCCTCCGCCTGCCGAGGCCGACGCCGAACAGTGGGCGCGGTCCGTGGGCGCGGTGCACGCGGGCGACGCCGGCGTACGGATCACGGTGCAGGGCCGCAGCGACACGGCCGTCGTGCTCCAGGGCATCCAGGTCCGGGTGGTCGCGCGGCGTGCACCGCTGCGGTCGACGCCTACAGCATGAGCCCCGGCTGCGGGGGATCGATCACTCCGCGGCTGTTCGACGTGAACCTCGACGCCTCCCGCCCGGTCGCCCGCTCCGTGGCGGGCAACGACGCGGGAGACGCGATCCCCGCACTCTCCTTCCCTTACAAGGTGTCGGCGAAGGACCCGGAGATCCTGCTGGTCACCGGCCGCACGGTCACCTGTGACTGCGACTGGTTCCTGGAGCTGGCGTGGAGCAGCGGCGCCCGCTCCGGCACCGTGCGCATCGACGACCACGGGCGCCCCTTCCGCACGAGCGGCTACCAGGGCAAACCCGTCCACGAGTACGACTCCGGTTCCCGCCGCTGGATCCCGGCCGGGAGCGAGACGGATTCCGAGACGGACGCGGACGGCGGCACGGAAGCGGGCACGGACGCGGGCGGGGAACGAGACGCGGGCGTCGAGTCGGATGCGGGCGCGCAGGCCGGGACCGGGACGAGGGCGGGCGCGCATCCGTCGACGGCACCCGTCAACATCCGTCAGGACAGGAGCTGACCGCTGAGAGGCCGCGTGTAGCGGACCTCCGGTACCGGTACACCGTCCACGTCGAAAAGTTCCTCCGCGCCGTCAGGAGTGAAACCCGCCCGCTCGTAGAACGTCCGCGCGCGGTCGTTCTCCTTCAGCACCCACAACTCCATCCCGCGGAACCCGGCCTCCCACGCCCGGCGCGTCAGCTCCTCCATCAACCGCCGCCCCACCCCCGTGGCGACCTGCTCGGGCAGCACGTATATCGCGTACAACTCACTTCTGTCGGCGGTCGTGCCCGCGTCTCTGCTCGGCCCGAAGCAGCCCCAGCCGACCACGGTGCCGTCCCGCTCCGCGACCACGTTCGTCACCCGGCCCGCGCTCCGGGCGAAGAAGCCGCGGCGCTTCTCCGCGTCCTCGGCCACACTCATCGCGTCGAGGTACGACTGCGGCATCAGCCCCGCGTACGCGGCCTGCCAGCCGCGCACCCGGACGGTGGCGACGGCGTCGCAGTCATCGACGGTCATGTCCCGGATCCGCACCCCCACAGCTCAGATCTCCTCCCCGACCAGCGCGAACGCCTCTATCTCCACGAGCAGTTCGGGACGGAACAGGGCAGCCACCTGGACTGCCGAACTCGCCGGCAGGTGCAGCCCGGCGAACACCTCGTCCCGAGCGGCACGCACCGCCGGCAGTTGCGCGACATCGGTCACGAAATACGTCAGCTTCACGACGTCCGCGAACGTCGCACCCGCCGAGGCGAGACACCGGCGGATGTTCTCGAACACCTGCCGCGCCTGTGCCGCGGGATCGCCCTCGCCCACGATCCTGCCGTCCTCGTCGAAGGCGCACTGCCCGGATATCGCGACGAACCGGCCGGTGCCCCAGACGACATGGCTGTAGCCGGTGCCGGGGGCCACGCCGTGAGGGGCTTTCACATGGGTGAGCTGTGCAGTCATGCGTACATCCTTGCGTACGCCACTGACAATCCGGACCGGACGGCCCCGCGCCCGCTCGCCCACCGGCCCCGCGGCTCCCTCGCCCGCCCGGCGCGCGCACTCAGAGCAGGGTCAGCTGCGTCGGCGCGACCGCCTCCTCGACCGCGGCCTCCGGCGTACGGATCCGCCGGGGCATCCCACGGTCCGCCGGTCCGATCCCGAACTCGGCCGCCAGTTCGTGGACATGGCGGGTGATCCGCCGCTGGTACCACTTGGGTGCGTATGCCCCCTCCGCGTACAGCCGCTCGTAGCGCCGTACGAGATGGGGGTGGTGCTCGGCCACCCAGGCCATGAACCACTCACGCGCGCCGGGCCGCAGATGCAGCACGAGCGGCGTCACCGAGGTGGCTCCCGAGGCGGCGATCGCCTTCACCGTCGCGCGCAGCTGGTCCGGGCGGTCGCCGAGGAAGGGGATGACGGGTGCCATCAGCACCCCGCAGCCGATGCCGTGGTCGGTGAGGGTGCGGACGACGTCGAGGCGGCGCTCCGGTGCCGGTGTGCCCGGTTCCACCGTGCGCCACAGTGTCTCGTCGATGAAGCCCACCGACACGGATATCCCGACGTCGGTCACCTCCGCCGTCTGTACCAGCAGATCCAGGTCGCGCAGGATCAGCGTCCCCTTGGTGAGGATCGAGAAGGGGTTCGCCCGGTCCCGCAGCGCCGAGATGATGCCCGGCATCAGGCGGTAGCGCCCCTCCGCCCGCTGATAGCAGTCGACGTTCGTGCCCATCGCGACATGCGCGCCCTCCCACTGGCGGGACGCGAGCTGTCGTCGGAGGAGATCGGGCGCGTTGATCTTCACCACGATCTGGGAGTCGAAGCCGAGCCCGGTGTCGAGATCGAGATAGCTGTGCGTCTTGCGGGCGAAGCAGTACACGCAGGCGTGCGAGCAGCCGCGGTATGGGTTCACCGTCCACTCGAACGGCATGCGGGAGGCTCCGGGCACCCGGTTCAGAATCGAACGCGCGCGGACCTCGTGGAAGGTGATCCCCCGGAACTCCGGCGTGTCGAACGTCCTGGTGGTCACTGCGGACGTACCGAACAGCGCGGTCTCCCCGGCCGTTGCGGGGTTCTCGACCAGATTGTCCCAGCGCATGGTCGCCTCCTCGGTAGCACTGACCCCAGAATAGAACACGTGTTCCCTTGATCACCGCAACCCCTGCGTGAAGCCGTGTGGTCCGACGGCGCCGACGCCGCGGATTTGGGTGCCCGCACCCGAGGTGGTTGGCTAGCGCCACCCCGAACAACCGAGTGCTGGAGGAACAGCGATGGCGCAGGTCGAGGCCACCACGGAACGAATCATCTCGGCGGACGCGGAGAAGGTGTTCGATGCCCTGGCCGACTACGAGAACACCCGCGCGAAGCTGCTGCCCGAGCACTTCAGCGAGTACGAGGTCCGGGAGGGCGGGGACGGCGAGGGCACCCTCGTGCACTGGAAGCTCCAGGCCACGAGCAAGCGCGTCCGCGACTGCCTCCTCGAGGTGACCGAGCCCACCGACGGGCAGCTGGTCGAGAAGGACCGCAACTCCTCCATGGTCACCACCTGGATCGTCACCCCCGCCGGGGAGGGCAGGTCCAAGGTCGTCGTCACCAGCGTCTGGGACGGCGCCGGCGGCATCGGCGGATTCTTCGAGCGGACCTTCGCCCCCAAGGGGCTGGCCCGCATCTACGACGCCGAGCTCGACAAGCTCGCGCACGAGGTCGAGAAGTAGGCCGGCCCCAGCCGCCGTAACACTCACCGTTTCGAGTGGTTTTCCCCGCGGTCTCGTGATGCGCTCCCGGCGCCACGAGCCGCGGGAAAGCCCCTGATGAGCGCCCGACGCGCGCCCCCCGAAGGGCAGTTGGCGCCCCGGCGCGCCGCTTCCCCGAACACCGCCCCGCTTGCTCCCTCTTGGCGTGTAATGCGAAGAATGACGCCGCGCAGGGCGTGACGAGGGGAGCAGATACGTGGGCGGCATCACTCTGGTGAAGGACGAGCAGGCCGCACCGGTCGCCGGCGGTCCCTCGGATCCCGCACCCCCGGCCGCCGCGGCCGCGGCGCCCGAACCGCTCAGCCCCCGGCGCGTACGCCTCGTCTTCTGCGGCCTGATGCTCGCGCTGCTCCTCGCCGCGCTGGAGCAGATGATCGTCGCGACGGCGCTGCCGAAGATCGTCGGTGAGCTCCAGGGGCTGGACCGGATGCCCTGGGCGATCACCGCCTATCTGCTCACCTCCACGGTGGGCCTGCCCATCTACGGCAAGCTCGGCGATCTCTTCGGACGCAAGGGCGTCTTCCAGTTCGCCATCGTCGTCTTCATCATCGGCTCGGCGCTGGCCGGATGGTCCCGCAGCATGGATCAGCTCATCGCCTTTCGCGCCATCCAGGGCATCGGCGCCGGCGGACTGATGATCGGCGTCCAGGCGATCATCGCCGACATCGTCCCGGCCCGGGACCGCGGCCGGTTCATGGGCCTCATCGGAGCCGCCTTCGGTCTCGCCTCCGTGGCCGGACCCCTCCTCGGCGGGTTCTTCACCGACCATGTCTCGTGGCGCTGGTGCTTCTACTTCAACGTCCCCTTCGGTGTGCTCACGCTCATCGTGGTGACCGCCGTACTGAAGCTCCCGAAGCCCGTCGCACGAGGACGGCTCGATGTGCTGGGCGCGTTCTTCCTCGCCGCCGCCTCGACCTGCCTGGTCCTGCTGACCAGTTGGGGTGGCACGGAGTACGCCTGGGACTCGCGCGTCATCCTCGGCCTGGCGGCCGGCGCCGCCGGAACGGCCGTTCTCTTCCTCGTCGTCGAGTCCTTCGCCCCCGAACCGATCATCCCGCTGCGGCTGTTCCGCGACTCGGTCTTCAACATCACGAGCCTCGTCGGCGCCGTCGTCGGCGTGGCACTCTTCGGCGCCGCGAGCTATCTGCCGACCTTCCTCCAGATGGTCGACGGGGCCAGCGCCACCGAGTCGGGCCTGCTGATGCTCCCGATGATGGGCGGCATCGTCGTCGCCTCCATCATCTCCGGCCAGCTCATCAGCCGCACCGGCCGCTACAAGGTGTACCCGGTGCTCGGCAGCGCGGTCTCGGTCGCCGGTATGTGGCTGCTCTCGCGCCTGGAGACCGACACGTCCCGGCTGGAGTACAGCGTCTGGCAGGCGGTGCTCGGCGTCGGTATCGGACTGGTGATGCCGGTGCTGATCCTCGCCGTGCAGAACGCCGTACCGCCCGCCGACCTCGGCACCGCCACCAGCGCCAACAACTACTTCCGCCAGATCGGCGGCAGCGTCGGCGCGGCCGTCTTCGGCACCCTCTTCGCCGACCGGCTCACCGACTCGCTCGCCGACCGCCTCCCGCGGGGCGCGGGCCTGCCGGACCCGGAGTCGATCACCCCGCAGCTCGTGCACGCCATGCCGCCGGCGATGCGCGACGGCTACATCCAGGCGTACGCCGACGCCATGCCGCGGATCTTCCTCTATCTCGTGCCGGTGCTCGTGCTCGGCCTGTTCATCGCCTTCTTCCTCAAGGAGAAACCGCTGGTGTCCCACAACGCCTCCGCCGCCGAGACCGCTGCGGTGCCCCCCGCCCGCAGTGCGCCCGCGCACTCCTTCGGCGTCCCCGTCTGCGGGACCGTCCAGCACCACGACGGCACCACCGTGCCGCGCGCCGCCCTCACCCTCATCGACGTCCAGGGGCAGCAGATCGGCCGGGGCGCCAGTGGCGAGGACGGGCGGTACGCGCTGAGCGTGCCGGGCTCCGGCTCCTATGTGATGATCGCCGCCGCCGGCGGGCACCAGCCGCAGGCGGTCACCGTCACCGTCGGCGAACGCCCCGTCGAACTGGACGTGGTCCTCGGCGGCGCCGGACGACTCGCCGGGACGGTGACCACCGCCGACGGCCTGCCCGTACGGGAGGCGACGGTCACCCTCACCGATGTCCGCGGCGATGTCGTGGCCACCACCCGCAGCGGGCGCGAGGGCGGGTATGTGATGACGGAACTGGTGGCGGGGGAGTACACGCTCGCCGCGAGCGCCCCCGCCTTCCGCCCCGCCGCGCTCCCGGTGAGCGTGCAGGCCTCGCGGGAGACCCGGCAGGACATCGAACTGGCCGGCGGCGCGGTGCTGCGCGGCACGGTGAGAGCCGGCGGCGGGCGCCCCGTGGAGGAGGCCCGCGTGACGCTCCTCGACGCGGCGGGCAATGTGGTCGACACCCTCACCACGGGCCCCGACGGCACCTTCCGCTTCGTCGACCTCTCCTCGGGTGAGTACACGGTGATCGCGGCGGGCTATCCGCCGGTCGCCACAGTGCTGCAGGTCGCGGGCGGAGGGCGCACCGAACGCGATCTCCAGTTGGGACACGAGGACTGACTATTTGTCAGTTTCGCGCGGGCGCACCACCTCTTCCGCGGTTGCGCCGCACACGGTGTCGCCGCCGCCGTACCGTGGTGCCGAGGCCGCGGTTTCCGGCGGCGGGGAAGGAGCCTCCCAGCCATGGACAGTGGTGTTCCGACACCGCCCGGGCCGTTCGCCGTGGCCGGCCGGATTCCGCTCGCCGTGGTCGTCGTGGACGGCGACGGCCTGGTCTCCCACTGGTCGACCGGAGCCCGCCGGCTCTTCGGCCACTCCCGCCAGGAGGCCGTCGGCCGGCCCGCCACCGAACTGCTCCCGGTCACCGGGGCGCTGGCGGCCGACGGCGAGTACGAGGGATACGACGGTTACGGCGGCCTCGGCACGGGCCTCGACGCCTCGCTGAACGGCCGCACCTCCTACCCGGCGGCGGGCAGGGCCCGGCTCTCCGAACCCGGCAGCGAACGCATCGACGTGCTCTGGTGGGCGTATCCCATGGTCGGACCAGGCACCGAGCGACTTCTCGTACTGGCCGCGGACGCGCTCCTGTTCGGCGCGGAGGACGAGAGTGTCGAGCGCATCGCGCCCGGCTTCGCCCTGCACACCGAGTTCTCCGGCTCGGACGAACTGGCACGCAGACTCCCCGAGATCCTGCCGAGCATGAGCGTGCGGGAGTCGACACGGATCGTCTCCCAGATCCTCGACCTCGGCTATCCGGTACTGGAGTTCAGCCACCACGACCGGGTGCCGGTGACGCCCGACTGGGGTGTGCCGCGGCGCGCCGAACGCAGGGCACGGCAGCGGGCGGCCGAGGCCGTCGCCGCGGGTCGGCACCCGGACGCCGGTGACCCGCAGCAGGACCTCGAATTCGCCGCGGTACGCGAACGCCTCGAATTCCTCAACGAGGTGAGCGGGCGCATCGGATCCTCCCTCGACCTCTCCCGCACCATCCAGGAGGTCAGCGCGGCCGTCGTACCGCGCTTCACCGATGTCGCGGGCACCTATTTGCGCGAGCAGGTCATCGCGGGCGAGGGCTTCCCGGACGGGCCGCCGGACGCGACCACCCTGTGGCACCGGGTCGCCCTTGAGCACGTCGACGAACCGGGTCGCTGGGACGATGTCGTACCGGTCGGCGAATCGATGCCGTTCCCCGAGCACACCCCGTTCTTCCAGTGCATGACCACCGGTGATCCGGTGCTGGTGCCGAGGATCAGCGAGCAGATGGGCACCGCCATCGCCTCGCAGTTCGAGAAGCGCGACATCCGGCCGCTGATCAACGGCCGCTCCATGCTCGTCGTGCCGCTGAAGGCACGCAACGTCGTTCTGGGCTTCATGATCCTGTTGCGCCACGCGGAGCGCGCCCTGTTCAACGACATGGACCGGGTGACCGGGGCCGAACTGGCCGCCCGCGCCGGGCTCGTCCTCGACAACGCCCGGATGTACACCTATCAGGAGAGCGTCGCCGAGACGCTCCAGGACTCGATGCTGCCGCAGGTCACCCCGCGGATGGCTGGGTGCGACACGGCCACCCGCTATCTCCCCGGCACCCTGCTGGGCCGGGTCGGCGGCGACTGGTTCGACTCCGTGAAGCTGCCGGGTTCACGGACCGCCCTGGTGGTGGGCGACGTCATGGGACACGGGCTCAACTCAGCCGCGATGATGGGTCAGTTGCGCACCGCCGTACAGACGATGGCCGCGCTCGACCTGCCCCCCGAGCAGCTGCTGCGCAACCTCGACGACCTAGCCCGGCGCCTCGGCGAGCACTATCTCGCCACCTGTCTGTACGCGGTCTACGACCCGATCCGGCACGAGCTGCTGATGGCGAACGCCGGGCATGTGCCGCCGGTCATCGTCCGCGCGGCCGACGGGCGCAGCGAACTGCTCGACCTGCCCACCGGGGCCCCGATCGGCGTCGGCGGAGTGCCCTTCCGGAGCGTCCGGGTGCCCGTGGCCCCCGGGGACCGTCTCGTGATGTGCACCGACGGGCTGGTGGAGGTGCGGGGAGAGGACATCGGCGTAGGTCTCGCGACGCTGTGCGAGTCGGCGGCTCACCCGGCCGCTTCGATGGACGACGCCTGCGACACCATCATCCGGTCGCTCAACACCCGTGGTGGGCGCAAGGACGACGTCGCGCTGCTGATGGCGCGGCTCAACGGCATCGCCCCCGAATCGGTCGCCACCTGGGAACTGTCGCTGGAGCCGCGGGAGGCGGCGCGGGCGCGCCGACTGGTCCGTGGACAGCTGGCAGCCTGGGGGATCACCCCGGTCACGGAGACCGTGGAGCTCCTGGTCGGCGAGGTCGTGACCAACGCGATCCGGCACGCGGCCGGGCGACGTGCGGAACTGCGGCTGGTCAGAGCCGAGTCGCTGCTGTGCGAAGTGGCGGACGACGACCACACCCTGCCGACGCTGCTCGACACCTCGGGGGACGACGAAGGCGGGCGCGGACTGCGGGTGGTGAGCGCGCTGTCAAGTGAGTGGGGGACCAGCCGTACGGCCGGCGGCAAGACCGTCTGGTTCGAGCTGGCTCTGCCCCGCACAGTGGCGGCGCGAACGGGCCACCCGTAGGGGGCGCGTCCGTGTCCGTACGAGTGGGCACGCGGAGGGCGGGTCTGCGTCGGTGCAAGCGGGCCACGCGCAATGCAGACCCGTTCCTGCGTCGACGAGGCTCTCGTGGCCCGACCCTCACGCCGTCGAACGCGACGTGGAGGTATGCGCACGATGCTTGTCGCCGTAACACCGGTGCGGTAGACCGATCTTGACGTGGTGTCACACCCTGGGGAGCTGGTCATGAGCGTGACGAGTCGGTACAAGGACGCCTGGGACGGCTTCTGGGGCGAGGCCTCCGGTGAACCGGGTTCGGTATTCTGGGACGCCGAACCGGCGCTCACCGCGGGACTGCACCTGGCGCTGTACGAGCCGCATGTGGACCACCCCGGACTGACCCTGCTGGACCTCGGCTGCGGCAACGGCACCCAGACCCGCTTCCTCGCCGACCGCTTCCCGAAGGTGATGGGCGCGGATCTCTCGGCCGCCGCCGTCGAGCTCGCCGCGCAGCAGGAGAAGTCCCCGGCCGCGGGCGGCGGCGACGCACCTTCCGGCGAGATGCGGTTCCGGCAGCTCGACGCCGTCGACACCGAGCAGGTGGCCGCACTGCGGGAGGAGCTCGGCGACTGCAACGTCTATATGCGCGGGGTGCTCCACCAGAGCGACCCGCAGGACCGCCAGGTCCTCGCCGAGACGATCGCGACCCTGGTCGGTGCGCGGGGCCGGGCGTTCGTGGTGGAGCCGGCGGAGGCCGCGGGACAGCAGCTGGCCCTGCTGGCCCAGGCGGCGTCCGGGCCGCCGCCCAAGCTCGTGCCGGTGTTCCGGCACGGCATCGTGCCCGGCGCGATGTCGGACGCGGACCTGGTCGAGTACTTCCGTACGGCGGGACTCACGGTGTTCGCGAGCGGGAGCCTTCCGCTGACGACGACCGAGTACCAGAAGGACGGTTCGCGGATCGAGCTGCCCTCGAAGTGGCTGGTTCTCGGCCGTCGCTGAGCCGCGCCCCACGGGTTCCCTTCTTCTTTACCGGCAGGTCGTATGACGAACTGTCGGTTGCTCCCGTCGCCGGAAATTGGTCTGGACCACGACGGTGAACTGTGGTTAGGGTGCGCTGTGGACCCGGCACCGCTCACCCGGTCACGGGTCCGCTCCTGCCGAGCTGCTGATGGGACCGGGCTGTTGATCGACATCGTGGTGGTGCTGAGGGCCGAGGACGCGGTTCTCGACTTCCTCTCCGTACTCACCGATCCCGAGGCCCACGAGATCCACGTCCTGTGCAGCGGCACCGCGGAATCGGTTGTGCTGCCCGCCGGAAGCGACCGGGCCGACCGGCTCGCCGCACTGGCCCGGCGGGAACGGCCGGTGGACGAAGCCGCGGCGTCGCCCGGACCGGGACCGCTCGCCGAAGCCATCGGCAAGGCCGCGGCGGGCCGGCCGGCCCGCGTCTGGACACACTCGCCCGCCGACAACCGGGGCAGCCGCGGCCTGCTCGGGAGGGACGCCGCCGCCGCGGCCGGGGACCTGCCCGTCCTCCACGCGGTGGGCCACTCGCCCTATCTCCAGGTCGTCAGCGACGTCGACCGTCCCCTCGACCGCGACCTCGTCACCGCCAAACTCCGCTTCGTGAACCGTCATTGCGGTCATCTGCTGCGGACCGATTCCGCCCAGCACCGGATCGACACGGCCCGCATCCCGGCGACCGAACGCTTCTTCACCGCCGGTGCCGACGAGCGCGAGCGGCTGTTCGCCCTTCTCGCGAGCCTCGGGGACGACGCGGCCTCGGTCGTCGACCCGTGGGAGTTCGCCACCTCCGCCTACGAGCAGGAACGACTCGACGCCACGACCTCGTGGATCGCCGGCTGGTGCACCCTCGACGACGGGCCGCTGATCGAGGTCGGCGCCTGCGAGGGGGCGCTCACCACCAGGCTCACCGGCAAGGGTTTCGACGTCGAGGCCACCGAGCCCAACGCGCTGTTCCGTGCCCGGCTCGCCGAACGTGTCGCCGGTGAAGCCCGTGTGCACCCCGACGGCCTCGAGGCGCTCGCCGCCGAACGACGCCTTCCGGGCGCCGCGTACCTGCTGATCGAGATGCTCTACTACGGCCAGGATCTCGGCCTCCTGGACACGCTTCCGGCCGATCTGGTCTTCGTCGCCCTGGAACCGGAGGCCCTCGCCACACGGCTGCGTCCCTGGCTCGCGGCCTCGACGTGCTGGGAACAGGTCGACGAGACCCAACTGGTCTTCCCCGCCGTGGAGTCGGTGTGCGGCGGCCGCGCCTATCTGAGCAAACGCGGCAGCGTCGGAGTCCTGCTGCGCCGGACCGCCGGCTGACATCGCTGTCGCGACCCGGAGGGATCCTGTGTACGACGTCTATGTCGGGCTCGGTTACCACTGCGAGTCGACCTACCAGATCCGGCGCATCACCGGCAGCGACCGCGCGCACTTCTTCGACTGGCTGGACCTGGAGTTCGAGTCCGTGCTCGAAGCCGTCGAAGCCGACTTCCGCAATGTGCTGCGGCCCGGACTGACCGAGCCGTTCAGCGACGGTGCCTGCGCACTCGACCGGGGGTCCGACATCCGGTTCTTCCACGAGTTCCGGGCCGCGGAGGGACAACCGCTGACCGCGGACGACATCGCGCGGCAGTTCCCGGCCGTGAAGGCCAAGTTCGAGCACCTGGCCGCACGGTGGCGGGAGCTGACCGCCTCCGACGCCCGGGTGCTCTATGTGCACCACGACGCCTTCGACGAACTCACCGCCGCCGATCTCCGACGGCTCGGAGCACTGCTGTCCGCCCGCAGTCCCGGCCACCGGTTCGCGCTGCTGTGGCTGCGCCGAACGCCTCCGCCGGACGCCGCCGCGCTGCCGCCGGGCACCTCCTGGGACACCGTCGCGGCCCGGCCCGGACGCTGGGAGGGCGACGACGACGCCTGGGACGCCGCGTTCGCCCGGCTCGACCCGCACTCCCTGTGGTCCGGCTCCGGCTGATCCCTTGAATCCCCGGGGTCCGGTCACGGCTGATCCCTGAACGCACGGGCGCGACCGCGGCTCCCCGGGTGCCGGCGCCGGCCGACCCCACCCCTCCCTCCCGTCCGTCCCACCCCCGCGAGGAGCCTGTCTGTGTCCGCACACTCCGTATGGCGCACGGTCGTCCTCTCGCCGCACTTCGACGACGCCGCCCTCTCCCTGGGCGGGCTGCTGCCCCTGCTGCCCGGCCCGACCGCGATCGTCACCGTGTACGGCGGCGCCCCGCCCGCGGACGCTCCCACGTCCTGGTGGGACAGCGCCTGCGGCTTCTCCTCCGCGGCCGAGGCTTTTCGCTGCCGCCGGGCCGAGGACGCGGCGGCGTGCGACCTGCTCGGTGCCGAGCAGGTGGTGCTCGACCACCCCGACGGCCCCTATGCCGGCAGCGCCGAACTCCCCGGCCTGGACGCCTTCCTGGAGACCCTCGCGCCGGACGTCCCCCTCCTCGTCCCGCTCGGCACGAACCAGCCCGACCACGGGAAGGTGCGGCACCGGGCCCTGACGTTCCTCGCCGGCCTCCGCGCGCCCCTGCCCTGGGTGTACGCCGACCTCCCCTACACCGGTCATCTGCCCGAGTGGGGAACCGACGGGGCCGGCGCGGCCCTCGCGGCGGACACCACCTACGGCCCGGCGTACCGGGAGCTGCTGGACGGCCACCGCACCACGGTCCGACACGATCTGCGCCTCGACGACGACCAGTGGGCACGCAAGCGGGCGGCCGTGCTGTGTCACGGCTCGCAGCACGCCCTGCTCGCCGCTGACCACGGCGGATTCCTCGCCCGCACGGGACCGCTGAGCGCCGAGCTGGTCTGGTCCCTGGAGCCGGGGACACCTCCGGACGCAGGGTCCTGACGTCGGAGGACGGCGCGCGTTGACCGGAACGGGTGACGCCAGTGGTCCACCCCAGAGGCGGTTATCCACAGGGCTGGTCGACGTGCCGGGCGACGCGTACGGTTTCGTGGCATGAAGATCCTCATCAGCGCCGACATGGAGGGCGCCACCGGTGTCACCTGGCCAGCCGACGTGCTGCCGGGCACTCCCCAGTGGGAGCGCTGCCGGGCCCTGTTCACCTCCGATGTGAACGCCGCGGCCCTCGGCTTCTTCGACGGCGGCGCCGATGAGGTGCTCATCAACGAAGCGCACTGGACCATGCGCAATCTGCTGCTGGAGCAACTGGACGAGCGCGTGCAGATGCTCACCGGGAAGCACAAGTCCCTGTCCATGGTCGAGGGCGTGCAGCACGGCGACGTGGACGGCATCGCCTTCGTCGGCTATCACACGGGCGCCGGCACCCAGGGCGTGCTCGCGCACACCTACCTGGCCAACTCGATCACCGGCGTCTGGCTGGACGGCACCCGGGCGAGCGAGGGCCTGCTGAACGCGCATGTGGTCGCGGAGTACGGCGTGCCGGTCGTCCTTGTCACCGGGGACGACCTGACCTGCCTGGACGCCGGGGGATACGCGCCCGCTGCGCGCACGGTCGCGGTGAAGGACCATGTCTCGCGGTACGCGGCGGTGTGCCGCACCCCGGCCCGTACCGCGGCCGACATCCGTGCCGCGGCCAAGGAGGCGACCGCGCTCGCCGTGCGTCACGAACCGGTGCGCGGCGGGCCGTTCGCTATGGAGCTGGAATTCGACGCGGACCATCTCGCCGCCGCCGCCACCGTCGTGCCCGGGGTCGCGGAGAGCGGGGAGCGGCGCGTCACCTACAGCAGCGAGACCATGTACGAGGGCATCCGCACCTTCAAAGCGGTCACGACGATCGTCTCGGCGGCGATGGAGGAGCAGTATGGCTGACGTGACAGGGCCCATTGACGACCGGGCGCTCGACGAGGTGGTGACCTTCACCTCCGAGCTCATCCGGATCGACACGACCAACCGCGGGGGCGGGGACTGCGTCGAGCGGCCCGCCGCGGAGTACGTGGCGCGGCGGCTCGCCGACGCCGGAATCGAGCCGACCCTGCTGGAGCGCACCCCTGGGCGCACCAATGTCGTCGCGCGTATCGCGGGCACCGATCCGTCGGCCGACGCCCTGCTGGTCCACGGTCATCTGGACGTGGTGCCCGCCGAGCCCGACGACTGGACGGTGCACCCCTTCTCCGGCGAGATCCGCGACGGCGTCGTCTGGGGCCGCGGCGCCGTCGACATGAAGAACATGGACGCCATGATCCTGGCGGTCGTCCGGGCCTGGGCCCGCGCGGGCGTCAGGCCCCGGCGGGACATCGTCATCGCCTACACCGCCGACGAGGAGGCCAGTGCTGCCGACGGCTCCGGCTTCCTCGCCGACGAGCACCCCGGTCTCTTCGAGGGGTGCACGGAAGGGATCAGCGAGTCCGGGGCGTTCAGCTTCCACGCCGGTCCCGGGATGACGCTCTACCCCATCGCCGCGGGGGAGCGGGGCACCGCCTGGCTCAAGCTCACCGCCCACGGCCGGGCCGGCCACGGCTCCAAGGTCAACCGGACCAACGCCGTCAGCCGCCTCGCAGCCGCCGTGGCCAGGATCGGGGACCACCGGTGGCCGCTGCGGCTCACCCCGACGGTGCGCGCCGCTCTCGCCGAGCTCGCCGCCCTCCAGGGTCTCGACGCCGACGTGGAAGCCGACGACTTCGACGCGGACGCACTGATGCTGAAGCTCGGCACGGCCGCGGCGCTCGTCGAGCCGACCGTGCGCAACAGCGCCAATCCGACCATGCTGGACGCCGGTTACAAGATCAATGTGATCCCCGGCCATGCCACGGCGTTCATCGACGGACGCATGGTGCCCGGCGGCGAGGACGAGTTCCGCGAGACCATGGACCGGCTGACGGGACCGGACGTGGACTGGGAGTTCCACCATCGCGAGGTGCCCCTCCAGGCACCCGTCGACTCCCCGACCTTCGCCCAACTGCGCGCAGCCGTCGAACGGTTCGACCCCGAAGGCCATGTCGTGCCCTACTGCATGCCCGGCGGCACCGACGCCAAGCAGTTCTCCCGGCTCGGGATCACGGGCTACGGCTTCTCGCCGCTGAAGCTGCCCCAGGGCTACGACTACGCGGCGATGTTCCACGGTGTCGACGAGCGGGTCCCGGTGGAGGCACTCCACTTCGGGGTGCGGGTGCTCGACCACTATCTGCGGTCCGCATAGGGGGAGTGGGAATGGTACCGACAGGAGCCTACGGAACGTGGCCGTCGCCGATCGACGCGGCGCTCGCCGCGTCGCACAGCGGCAGGCCGGAGTTCCCCGGCATGGTCGGTGACGAGGTCTGGTGGACCGCGCCGCGCCCCACCGAAGGCGGCAGGCGGGCCCTGATGCGCCGCCGGGCCGACGGCGTCGAGGAATCCGTGCTCCCCGCTCCGTGGAACGTCCGCAGCCGCGTCATCGAGTACGGCGGACACCCCTGGGACGGCGTCGTGGAGGGCGACGGCGGAGCGCTCGTCGTCTTCGTGAACTTCGTCGACCAGCGGCTGTACGCCTACGAGCCGGACGAGCCCGGCGCTGAGCCGCGCCCCCTCACGCCGCTGTCGTCCCTCGGCGGCGGGCTGCGCTGGGCCGAGCCGAGGATCCACGCCGAGCGGAACGAAGCGTGGTGCGTGCTGGAGGAGTTCACCGGCGAGGCACCCACCGATGTGCGGCGCGTGATCGCGGCCGTGCCGCTGGACGGCTCGGCCGCCCGGGACCGCGGCGCCGTGCGGGAACTCTCCGACGACCGCCACCGCTTCGTCACCGGGCCGCGGCTCTCGCCGGACGGACGCCACGCGGCCTGGATCGCCTGGGACCATCCGCGGATGCCGTGGGACGGCACCGTGGTGATGCTCGGCGAGGTCACCGGCGACGGCCCGTTCACCTCGGTGCGCCCTGTCGTCGGGGAGAGCGACGAGTCGGTCTGTCAGGTCGACTGGGCCCCAGACGGCTCGCTGCTCTTCGTCTCCGACGCCGGCAACTGGTGGGAGCTCCAGCGCGTCCGGCGGGAAGCCCTCGGGTCCGGTGTCGTGCGGCCCACCCCGCTGTGCCCCGGCCGGGGGGAGGAGTTCGGCGGGCCGCTGTGGAAGCTGGGCCTCACCTGGTTCCGCCCCCTGGCCGACGGACTCGTCGCCGTGATCCACGGCAAGGGCGCCACCACCCTCGGGATACTCGACCCGGAGACCGGCGAACTCGTGGACGCCGCCGGGCCCTGGACCGACTGGGCCCCCATGCTCACCGTGCACGGCGACCGGGTGATCGGCGTGGCAGCCAGTCCGCGCAGCGCCTACGAGATCGTCGAGCTGGACACCCGCACCGGCCGCACCCGGGTGATCGGTTCGGCGCACGACGACCCGGTGGACCCGGCGTACTACCCGGAACCGCAGATCCGTACCTTCGCCGGTCCCGACGACCGGGTGATCCATGCGCACATCTATCCGCCCCACAGCCCCGACCGGGCCGCGCCCGACGACGAGCTGCCGCCCTTCGTGATCTGGGCCCACGGCGGCCCCACCAGTCAGGTCCCCCTCGTCCTCGACCTGGAGATCGCCTACTTCACCTCCCGCGGCATCGGGGTCGCCGAGGTGAACTACGGCGGCTCCACCGGCTACGGCAGGGAGTATCGCGAGCGCCTGCGTGAGCAGTGGGGGGTCGTGGACGTCGAGGACTGCGCGGCCGTCGCCGCCGCCCTCGCCGCCGAGGGCACCGCGGATCCGGCCCGCCTCGCCATCCGCGGCGGCAGCGCGGGAGGATGGACCACCGCCTCATCGCTGACCAGCACCGATGTGTACGCCTGCGGCACGGTCATCTACCCCGTGCTGGACCTGGTGAGCTGGGCCGCCAGCGAGACCCACGACTTCGAGTCCCGCTATCTGGAGTCGCTGATCGGGCCGATCGACGAGGTGCCCGGCCGCTATCGCGAGCGCTCGCCGTCGGAGCACGTCGACCGGATCTCCACACCGTTCCTGCTGCTCCAGGGTCTGGACGATGTGATCTGCCCGCCCGTCCAGTGCGAGCGGTTCCTGGCGCGCATGGCGGGCCGCGGTGTGCCGCACGCCTACATCGCCTTCGAGGGGGAGGGCCACGGCTTCCGCCGTGCGGAGACCATGATCCGCGCCCTGGAGGCCGAACTCTCCCTGTACGCCCAGACCTTCGGCATCGACCGGCCCGACATCCCTCTGCTGGAGTTCAGGAAGTGACCGTCACGCCCCTGACGCGGCCCCGACGACTGCGGGCGGGGGACAGGGTCGCCGTCGTCGCTCCGAGCGGTCCCGTCCCCGACGACCGCCTGGAGGAAGGCCTCGGCATCCTGCGGGGCTGGGGTCTCAGCCCTGTCGTGATGCCCCATGTCCGCGGGCGGCACCCGGAGTTCTGGTACCTCTCCGCATCCGACGACGACCGCGCCCGGGACCTGACCGACGCCTGGTGCGACCCGTCGGTGTCGGCGGTCATCTGTGCCCGCGGTGGCTACGGCGCGCAGCGTATGACCGACCTCCTCGACTGGACGGCCATACGGTCGGCCGGGCCCAAGGTGTTCGTCGGCTACAGCGATGTGACCGCCCTGCACGAGGCGTTCGCGACCCGCATGGGCCTCGCCACACTGCACGGGCCGATGGTGGGTGCGGTCACCTTCCTCAAGGACGACCGCACGCAGGAGTCGCTGCGGGCCACCCTGTTCGAGCCGGAGTCGGTGCGCACGCTCGGCCTGGACACCGCCCGCACGATGATCCCCGGCCGGGCCCGGGGCGTCACCCTCGGCGGCTGCGTCAGCCTCCTCGCCGCGGACATCGGCACACCGCACGCCAGACCCTCCGCCCGGGGCGGACTGCTGCTGCTGGAGGACGTGGGCGAGGAGGACTACCGCCTCGACCGGGTGTTCACCCAGCTTCTGCGCTCCGGCTGGCTCGACGGTGTCGCGGGTGTCGCCCTCGGTTCCTGGGCGCAGTGCGGCCCGTACGAACAGATCCGGGCCGTGTTGCGGGACCGGCTGGGCGGCCTCGGTGTCCCGGTGGTCGAGGAACTGGGCTTCGGCCACAGAGACACCGCTCTGACCATGCCGCTCGGCGTCCGGGCAACACTGGACGCCGAGTCGTGCACCCTCACGCTGGACGAGCCGGCGCTGATCTGACGACGGTCAGTTGCCGAGCGCCGCGTACCCCGGCCGGACGACCTCGTCGATCAGCCGGTGGCGCTCCGGCAGCGGCAGGAACGCGGACTCGACCGCGGCGACCGTGAGCTCCTCGAAGACCTCGGGCCCGTAGCCGAACGCGTCGGCCATGTGCTGGAACTCCCGGCTCATGGTCGTCCCCGACACCAGTCGGTTGTCGGTGTTGAGCGTGACGCGGAAGCCGAGGCGGCGCAGCAGGTCGAGCGGGTGCGTCGCGTAGTCCTTGGCCGCGCCCGTCTGGAGGTTGGAGGTCGGGCAGACCTCCAGCGCGATGCCGTTGTCCCGGACGTAGGCGGCGAGCCCGCCCAGCTCAGCCGTGCCGTCGTCGTGCACCGTGATGTCGTCGGTGATGCGCACACCGTGCCCGATCCGCTCGGCGCCGCAGACCTGCACGGCCTCGTGGATCGACTCGGCGCCCACGGCCTCGCCCGCGTGGATCGTGAAGTGGCAATTGTGCCGCTTCAGATGCTGGAAGGCGGGCAGATGGCGGGCCGGGGGGTTGCCGATCTCGCCGCCCGCGATGTCGAAGCCCGCCACTCCACGGTTCCGGTGGGCGACCGTGAGTTCGGCTATCTCCAGCGACCGGTCGGTGTGACGCATGCCGGTGAGCAGGGCGCGGACGGTGATCCGGCCGTTCGTGCGGCGCTCGCCCTCGCGGAATCCGGCGTTGACCGCGTCGACGACCTCGTCGAGGGTCAGACCGCGCTCCAGGTGCTGCTCGGGGGCGTAGCGCACCTCGGCGTAGACGACGCCGTCCGCCGCCAGGTCCTCGGCGCACTCCGCCGCGATACGCTCCAGCGCCTCGCGGGTCTGCATCACCGCGCAGGTGTGGGCGAAGGTCTCCAGATAGCGCTCGAGCGAGCCGGAGTCCGCCGCGTCACGGAACCAGGCCGCGAGCGCGGCCGGGTCCTCGGTGGGCAGATCGCGGTAGCCGCACTCCCGGGCCAGTTCGATGATGGTGGCGGGGCGCAGGCCGCCGTCGAGGTGGTCGTGGAGGACGGCCTTGGGCGCGCGCAGGATGTCAGACAAGTGCATGCACCGGGAGTGTACGGCACCCGCTCCGAGTGGGCCGTGACGGCCGTCTCACGGTCCGGCCGGTCAGTTCGTCTGAAGCACCGGCATCGCGGGGGCGCCCGTCGGCAGCATGTGCTTCGCGGCCAGGATCGGGGTGTCCCCGACCCGTACCACCTGGGTGATCAGTACGGCGGGGGTGTCGGCCGCCCGGCCCAGCTGCTCGCCGCGACGCCGACCGAGCAGCGTCGCGCTCATCGCGCTGTGCGCGGTCAGGGCCACCCCGCGCGAGGCGCCGGTGAGGACCGCGAGCATCGAGCCGGCAGGGGCGGACGCGGTGCGCAGCGCTTCGGCGAAGTCGGGGTGCGCCTTCTCCAGCACCTCGTCGGCGGCCGCCCACTCCTGACTGAGGGCGGCGGCCGTACCGTCCCCGGCCAGCAGTGATTCCCAGAACCGCAGCCCCGCGCCGGCGGGTGCCAGCAGGTGCTGGGTGGTGAAGTCGGTGGGTTCCTCGACGGTGCGCAGCAGCGGCCGCACCCGGAGCGGGGAGCCCGCGACGAGCAGGCCCTCCAGCGGCTGGATGTGCTCGTAGCCCCGCCGCGGCGGGCGATCGCTGACGGTCCTGCCGACCCCTCGCCGGACCGAGAGCAGTCCGTCCTCCTGGAGCAGGAGCAGGGCCTCGCGCAGGGCGGGCCTGCTCACTCCCAGTTCACCGGCCAGCCGGGGTTCCGACGGGAGGGTGGAGCCGGGCGGGTAGGTGCCGTCGTGGATCGCGTCGGCGATCCGCTCGTACAGCACGACGACCGGTCTGCGTTGCTGACCGCCGACTGCCATGGCCCCTCCTCGGTTCGCCCCGGCCACTTGTCAGACAAGGATGGTGAACGGCGCTCAGGGTGGCAAGCCGCCGACGGCCGGTGTCGTCAGCTTGCCATGTCTCCGCGCGTACGCCCGGCCCGGTGCCCGACAGGCCCTCGCGTCGCGGGTCGACCTGACGCGATGTCCGATTTCTCCCCCCTGGATTCCTCCCCCGGTTTCTTCCCCCCACTTCCGTGCCACGCGCAGGGCAGTGGGGTCGCGATCCGCCTCTGCGCCTACGACGGCGAGGAGTTCGCCGCCGCCGCCGACCGAGGCCGCCGCCGCCGCTCGCCGCGGTACCGCGCACCGTCGGCCCTGGCTCCTGCGCGGGCATCATCTCGGAGATGCCCGCCCGTTGACGTACGGCAGTCCGTCACCGGCCTCCTCGCCCGCCCGCCTCCCGCCGCCGCCTTCCTCGCGTCGCGCACATTGAAGACCCGGTGGGCGCGCGTGAGGATGGAACGATGCGAAATATCGTGATCGTCGACGCCCCCTCGAACCTGGGCCTGCGCCCGCCCGCCCCCGGAACCGTGCCGGGCTGCTACAAGCTCGCCGGCGCGTTGCGCGAGCAGCGGATCGTTCAGCGGCTCGGGGCCTTCGAGGGCGGTGTCGTCGTGCCGCCGCGCTACGACCGCGGCGACTGGCAGGAGGGCGACGGAGTCTTCAACGCCGCCGCGATCGCCGCGTACACCCCGAGGCTCGCGGACCGCATCGAACACCATGTGCGCGCCGGCGACTTCCCCGTGGTCCTCGGCGGCGACTGCTCGATCCAGCTCGGCGCCTCGCTCGCCCTGCGCCGGATCGGCCGGTACGGACTCGCCGCCGTCGACGCCTCCGCGGACTTCCGGCACCCCGGCAACTCCGCGCACGTGGGCGCGGCGGCCGGTGAGGAACTGGCACTCGCCACCGGACGCGGCCAGGAGGACCTGACGAACCTGGAAGGGCTGCGGCCCTATCTGCGGGACGAGGACATCCGGCTGATCGGGATCCGCGACCACTTCCACGACGACCGCGCCGAACTCGCCGAGCTGAAGATCCCGACGATGACGGTGGCGGAGCTGCGGGAGTGGGGTGTCCCCGAACTGACGCGCGCCGTCGTACAGACCCTCGAAGTGCCCCCGTTGGAGGGCTACTGGGTCCATTTCGACGCCGATGCGCTGGATCCGCGCGTAATGCCTGCCGTCGACAGCCCCGACCCGGACGGGCTGCTGCCGCACGAGCTGACGCTGCTGCTCAAGGGACTGGTGCGATCGCCCCGCTGCGTGGGCATGAATGTGACCGTGTACGACCCCGATCTCGACCCGGAGGGCGGCGCCGGAGCGCTGCTCACCGACCTGATCGTCGCCGCCTTCACCGAGGACTGAACCCCGAGCCCTCTGGCCGGGGCGGCGACAACCCTGTTCCATGGTCGTCGGGTTGCCGCCGGAACCGTCGGCGGCCCCGCGGCGAGCAAAGCGAGGTTGCCTTGGCCACGACCGTCCGGCGCACTGTACTGACCCTGCCCGCAGCCCCCGTGGGGCCGCCGAACCCGCTGCCCGCGCTGCGACCGCTCGACGAGATGCACGCGATCGACGAGCGGACCAGAGCGGAACTGCCGCGTGAGATGGCGCGGCAGATCGGCTACGAGCCGTTGCGCACCCTGCTGCCGGTGCGCGTGCTGGACGGCTACGGCCGCCACCGTGCCCCCGCCGATCTCGACGCGATCGTCATCGAGAACGACCATCTGCGTGCGACCGTGCTCCCCGGCCTCGGCGGCCGCATCCACTCGCTGCACCACAAGCCCACCGGCCGTGAACTCCTCTACAGCAACCCGGTGTTCCAGCCCGCCGACTTCGCGCTCAACGGCGCCTGGTACTCCGGCGGCATCGAGTGGAACATCGGCGCGACCGGCCACACCACGCTGTCCTGCGCACCCCTGCACGCGGCCGTCGTGCCCGCGCCGGACGGCGGTCAGATGGTCAGGATCTGGGAGTGGGAACGGCTGCGGGACCTGCCCTTCCAGGTCGATTTGTGGCTGCCCGCCGACTCCGCGTTCCTCCATGTCGGCGTGCGGATCCGCAATCCGCACGAGAAGCCCGCGCCCGTGTACTGGTGGTCCAACATCGCCGTCGAGGAGCACCCGACCACCCGCGTGCTCGCCCCCGCCGACGAGGCCTGGCACTTCGGCTACGAACGCAGCCTGCGCCGGGTGCCCGTGCCGGAGTACCGCGGCGCGGACCGGACGTACCCGCTGCGCAGTGAGTATCCGGCCGACTACTTCTACGAAGTGCCCCCCGAGGCCCGCAAGTGGATCGCCTCCCTGGACGCCGCGGGGCAGGGTCTCGTGCAGACGTCGACCGACACCCTGCGCGGCCGGAAGCTGTTCCTGTGGGGCTCCGGACGCGGTGGCCGCCGCTGGCAGCAGTGGCTGACCGAGCCGGGCACCCCGGGATACGCCGAGATCCAGGCCGGTCTCGCCCGCACCCAGCTGGAACACGTACGGCTGGACGGCGGCGAGGAATTCAGCTGGCTGGAGTCGTACGGCCCGCTGACCGCGGACCCCGGCACGGTGCACGGCGACGACTGGGGCGCGGCCCGTGCGGAGGTGGAGGCGCGCCTCGCGGACGCACTGCCGCGCGAGGCCGTCGACGCCGCGTACGAGGCCTGGCTGCCCTGCGCGGACAGCGAGCCGGCCACCCGGCTCGCCCGCGGATCCGGCTGGGGCGCGCTCGAAGTCCTGCGCGCGGGCCGCAAACTGCCCGGCACACCCTTCGAGGAGTCCACGCTCGGCGAGGAACAGGAGCCCTGGCGCGAGCTGTTGGCATCCGGTGTCCTGCCCGAGCCGCGCCGCGTCGCCCCGCCGGGTCCCTCACTCGTCGCACCGCACTGGCGGGACATGCTGGAGACCGCCCCCGCCGACCCGCTGACCGAGTACCACCTGGGCGTCGCCCAGTGGCACGCCGGCGATCTCGCGCAGGCCGTCCGGAGCTGGGAGCGGGGATTGGCACTCGCCCCCTCGCGCTGGCCGTTGCTGCGTTGCCTCGCCGTCGCCGACCAGGAGGGCGGCAACGGCCAACGGGCCGCCGAACGCTATCTGGAGGCTTTCGAGGACCTGTGCCATGAGCGTCGCGACGACGGCGAGGCGTGGACGGCGGCGCTGGTGGCTCTCGGCCGTGAGGCGATCGACGCCCTCCTCGCGGCCGACCGCCCGGCGGACGCCCGCTCGGTCTGGTCCCGGCTGCGTCCGGCGGTACGGCAGCGCGGCCGGTTCCGTCTCGCGGAGGCCAGACTGCTCCTCGCCGAAGGCCGGCCACAGGAGGCGCGGGAGATCTTCGACGAGGGCTTCGAGGTCGCCGACCTCCGGGAGGGCGCGGAGATCCTCAACGAGGTCTGGGCGGCCACGACGGACGACCCGCTGCCCGACGCGTACGAGTACCGGATGCGGCCGCAGGGCTGACGCACGCGCCCCGGCGGCCGGTGCTCAGACCGCCTTGCGGTCGACGTACTCGAAGACCGTGCCGTCGGGGTGAACGGCGATCAGATTGCGGCCGGCGGGGGTGGGGACCGGCCCCGCCACGACCTGCGCGCCGACCTGGGAGAGGGTGGCGTACGCGTCGTCCACGTCGGCGACCGCGATCGTCGCCGTGACCTTGCGCAGCACTTCGAGCTCCGACTCGGGGCCGCTCATCAGCAGGAAGCAGCCGACGGCCGCCACCGAGACACCGCCGCGCTCGAAGCGCATCGGCTCGGTGCCGGTGAGGCGTTGGTAGAAGGCCGCCGCGGCCTCCAGGTCGTCGACGCAGATGCGCAGCGTGGTTCCCAGGATCTCCATACGCAGAGCCTAATCAAGGCGGCAGGGAGGCGGAATCGGTTGCCCGATTGAGGGCGCGATGCGAAGATCCGCGGCGTCCGTCGCGTCCGGCCGGTCGTGTCCGCAGGGGTCCCCGCGGCGCGTTCAGGCTCGGCAGAGCACCTCGGCGTGCGGGACCAGGAAGCAGGCGTCCTCGTGCGAGCCCCACGCCCGCCAGCCCTCGGCGATGGCGCTCAGCCGGTCGGTGGTGGTGTGACCGCCGTCGACGGCGAGTTCGGCGTACACCGATGCCGTCGTACGGTCCGCCCACAGCCCGCTCCACGAGGTCCGGTCCTGCGCTCCGGCGAAACACCACGCCGAGGCGGTGACAGTAACCTCCTCGAAGCCGGCGGCGCGGGCCCAGGACAGCAGCTGCCGACCGGCGTCGGGCTCACCGCCGTTCGCCCGTGCGACCCGACGGTAGAGGTCCAGCCACTCGTCCAGCAGAGTCGTCTCGGGGAACCAGGTGAACGTGCCGTAGTCGCTGTCGCGCGCGGCGACCGTGCCGCCGGGGCGGCAGACCCGCCGCATCTCGCGCAGCGCCTGGACCGGATCGCCGACGTGCTGAAGCACCTGGTGGGCGTGGACGACGTCGAAGGAGTCGTCGGGGAAGTCCAGCGCGTGGACGTCGGCGACGGTGAAGTCCGTGTTTCCCAGGCCGCGTTCGGTGGCCAGCTCGCGGGCCTTTCCGACGATGTCCGCGGCCATGTCCACGCCCGTGACATGGCCCTCGGGGACCAGGGCCGCCAGATCGGCGGTGATGGTCCCCGGGCCGCAGCCGATGTCGAGGATCCGCATGCCGGGCCGCAGCTCGCCGAGGAGGTACGCGGCCGAATTGGCCGCGGTGCGCCAGGTGTGCGAGCGCAGTACGGACTCGTGGTGACCGTGGGTGTAGACGGCGGTCTCCTGTGGCATGGCCGGATCTCCTCTGGTGCGAACTGCCCCGGACGATGAGAACAGCCTAGGCCTGATCTCCGAATCGTGAGACCGCCGTCTTGTATGGTGGACACCCGCCGGGCAGTCCGCGCGTTAGGCACCGAGGCCGCCGGGTACCCGCGCCCCATGGACACGAACCTGTCGGATCTCACGGCTCAGAATGTGGCGCAGGTCGTCCGGGACGCCATCAAGGACGAGTTGCGCGAGCAGACCAGGAAGCAGCGGCACGCCGCCCGCATGTACGCGGGTGCCAGTGCCGCCGGTCTCTACGGCGGTGCGGCGGTCGTCGCCTGCGCCGTCCTCGCGCTCGCCCTCGTGATACCCGGCTGGGCGGCCGCCCTGATCGTCGCCGTCCTGCTGCTGGCCGCGGCCGAGATGATGAAGCGCGCCGCGAAGCCGGGGCCGGGCGCTGCCGTCGCCGGCACGACCGGAACCGCGCCGGTGGTCGACGAGCCGCCCATGCCGGAGGCTCCCCCGGTCGTACCGCCCGCCGCGAGCACGGTCGTACCGCCCGCCGGGAGCCCGGTCGGTCCGCCGCCCGTCACGCCGCCGGCCGTACCGCACGCACGCGAAAAGGAGTAGCCCCGCAGAGAGCGGGTCCCCGACCCGGCGAGGGGCGCGCGCGGACAGGAGAAGGGGGCGTGCACCGGTGGACGCCCCTTCCGGTTCGCGGGTGGGGCGAGCGAAACTCCCTTTCGCGCCGGGCCGTCGAAGACTAGGGTTCCGGCGCGGCGAGTCACCCACGAGGAGCTGAGGCATGGTCGGTCTTCCGAGCGCGCGTTGACGTTGTGGGCCGCGAACGGCCCGTCATCGCGTGCTGCCCTGACGTTGCGGCACAGCGAGCCTTCCTCTGCCTGAACCGGCGCGCCTGATACGCGCCCGGTGACAGGCCACGTTGTCGGCAACCCGAGGGGTCCCCGTGCCGCCCGCTTCCTCCGCCGTATCCGATTCCGGCCGGCCCGCCTCGTCGAGCCTGTGGCGGGACGCGGACTTCCGCAGACTCTGGATGGGGCAGACGGCCTCCCAGCTCGGCGAACACGCGAATCTGGTGATCCTGCCGCTCCTCGCCGTCGTGACGTTCGACGCCAGTGCCGGCCAACTGGGCGCCCTTCGCGCGGTGGGACAGGCACCGATCCTGTTGCTCTCGCTCTTGGCCGGCGCATGGGTCGACAGATGGCGTACCCGTACGACGATGGTCCTCACGGACGTCGGCCGGGCCCTGGTCCTGGCCGCCGCCGCCGTGGCCGGCCTCTTCGGCGCGCTGGGCCTGCCCGCGCTGCTGGCGCTCGCCTTCGCCGTCGGGACCCTGTCCGTGTTCTTCGACGTGGCCTACCAGGCGTCTCTCGTACGCCTGGTGGAACGCGACCGACTGGTGCGGGGCAACAGCGCGCTGGAGGGCAGCCGGTCCGCGGCGCAGATCGCCGGTCCCGCTCTCGGCGGTGCGTTGGTGACCCTGCTGTCGGCGCCGCTCACCACCGCCTGCAACGCGCTGTTCTTCGTGCTGTCGTTCCTGTCGATCCGGCGGATCCGCCGCTCGGAATCCGTCCCGGAGCGCGCGGAACATCGCCCTCGGGTCTGGTGGCGGATCCATGAGGGGCTGCGTTTCGTCGCCGGCGACACCACGTTGCGGACCGTGTGCCTGGCCTCTGCCGCCTTCCAGTTCTCCTTCGCGGCCATGATGACCGTCTATCTGCTCTTCCTGCCGCGGGAACTGCACCTGCCCGGCACCGTCGTGGGGCTGGCGCTCGCGGCGGCGGGGCCGGGTGCGCTGCTGGGCTCACTGCTGGCGGCCCGCCTGCCGCGCCGATTCGGCCATGGCGCCGTGCTCGTGTGCGCGGCCTGCGTCGGCGACGGCGTGTTCCTGTGTGTGCCCGCGCTGCGCGGCTCCTCCGCGGTGACGGTTCCCGCGCTCCTTGCGGTCGGCTTCGTGTTCGGGCTCGGCGGTCAGTTGGTGAACGTCACCGTCATGGCCGTCCGGCAGGCCGTCACCCCGGCCGGGTTGCAGGGCCGCGCGGCCGCCACGATCACGTTCGTCGGCATGGGACCGACCCCGCTCGGTTCTCTGCTCGGCGGATTCCTTGCGGGGGAGTGGGGACTGCGCACCAGCCTGCTGGTGACGGCCGCAGGCATGATGCTGTCCCCGGCGGTGATGGCTCTGTCCCCGCTCGCCCGCCTGGGCCGTGAGCTTCCCGCCGCGCACGACACGCCGTCCTCCGCGCACGACACGCCGTCCCCCGATGGCGACACGCACACGCCGTCCGCCTCGCACCACGCAACGCCTGGCCCGTGCCCCCGATGTGGCCCGTGCCCCCGATGTGGCCCGCGCCCGCGACGGGCCCCATCGGGTGACGTCCCCGCGTCCGCGCCGGACGGTACGCCCGGCGTCACAGAAGAGCCTGCGGCCGGTACACCGTGAGCGCCTCCGCCGCCTTGTCGATGACCAACTCACCAGGGGCCTCGGTCACTTCACCGTCGAACGCCAGAGGAGTGCCCGGCGCCAGGCCCGTGATCCGGACCCGGCGCAGCTTCTGCGCCGCGTGCACCGGCGACCGGCTCAGCGGTCCCGCGAGTGCCGCCGCCAGCAGCCGCACGCCCGGCCACCGGCCGCCGTGCACCACGCGCACGTCCAGCAGCCCGTCGGCGAGATCCAGCCGGTGCCCGGGCGTCGGCCCCATGCGCTGGTACATGCCGTTGCCCGCGAACAGCAACCACATCGGGCGCCGGCGGCCCTGGACGTCGGCCTCCAGAGGATGCTCGCCGCGCAGGACGACCAGCGCCGCGAGCACCCCGGCCGGCCAGCCGCCGATCCGCGGCGACCAGTGCTCGCGGATACGGACCAGTTCCGGGTAGACGCCCAGACTGAAGGTGTTGAGGAAGTATCCGGAGCGCTCCTTGCCCTCGGCGGCGGGCGGGCCGGGCGTGAAGCGGCCCAGGTCGACCTTGACGGCCTCGCCGCCCGCGAGCGCCCGGCACGTGTCGTGCACGGACTCGATGCCGAGGTCGTAGGCGAAGTGGTTGAACGTACCGCCGGGGAAGACCGCCAACGGCACTCCGCGGTGCGCGGCCACGACCGCCGCCCGGTTGATGGTGCCGTCGCCGCCGAAGATGCCCAGCGCCCGGCCGCGTCCGGCCGCCTTCTCCAGCTCCGCGTGCAGATCCTCCGGCTCGCACTCCACGACCTCGGCCATCGGCAGGGCCTCTTGCAGCAGGTGGGAGGAATCCGCCGAGCCCGACCGCCGGTTGACCACGACCACCAGGCCGTCGCCGCCGGGCAGCACGGGCGCGCTGGTCTGCGGCCGGCCGGGTGGCGGCAGTTGGGACCGGGTCGGCACCACCCCGCGCACGGCGAAGGCCGCCCCGACCCCCAGTGCCGCCCCCACCAGGACGTCGCTCGGGTAGTGCACGCCCGTGTAGATGCGCGAGAACGCCACCGAGACCGCGGCAGGGGCGATGATCGCGCCCCAGCTCTTGGACTCCAGGGCGACACCGGTCGCGAAGGCGGCGGCCGAAGCCGCGTGCCCGGACGGGAAGGACGTCGTGAACGGCTGCCGCTTCAGCTGTCGTATCACCGGCACCGCGTCCAGCATCGGCCGTGCCCTGCGCACCGACCGCTTCGCGACCGTGTTGATGGTGGCCGAGGCCAGGGCCAGGGACGCCACACCGCGTACGGCCGCCCGGCGGGAGCGGGGGCTGCGCCCCAGCGCCACCATCCCGGCCGCCGCACCGAACCAGAGCAGCCCGTGGTTGGCGCTGCGGCTCAGCCGCGGCAGCACCGGCTCGGCACCCGGCCACTCCCGGGCGGCGACCGTGCTGAAGATCTGCCGGTCCCAACTGCTGAGCAGCGCCGAGATCCTGTCCCGGAGCTGAGGGTTCACCTGTGCACGAGCGTCAGACATGGGTCGCGGGTACCCCGTGGACGGGGCCGCCACGCTGAACGTGCGGCATCGGACAGCCGTCCGTCCGACATCCGAGAACCCTCCGGCAGATGCCCGCCGCGTTTCGCACGGACCGGCTCTCCCGCGCGGCACTCTCGGGCAAACCTCCGTATAAAGGGCTCGTGGGCCGGGCGGGCCCTTGGGACACGAACGGCGGAGGCGGCGGCATGCAGCGGACGGACCCGGAAGGCCGCGGACCTGTCCGCTACGGACCGCCGGCGCCCGAGCCGGGCCTGCCCGTACTGCCGGAGCTCGCCGAGGCGACCGCCGCGGCGGCCGCACGGCCCGTGGGCGAGCCGCCGGGCGGCGGCCCCGAGCTGCGTGAGGCGGCCTGCGGCTACTGGTCGCGGCGCGGGCTGCGCAGCCGGTCCGACGAGGTCGTCGCCGCGTCCGGGCCCCAGCCCCTGCTCTTCGCGCTCATCGCCGCCCACCGCGGGGACGTGCTGCTGCCCCGTCCCTGCCCCGCCTGGTGGACCCCGCAGGCCCGGCTCCTCGGCCGGCCCGCGTACCACGTGCCGACCCCGGCGGAGTGCGGCGGCGTGCCCGACCCGTACGCGCTGCTGGAGACCGTGCGCCGGGTGCGCGCGGAGGGCGGCGACCCGGGGCTGCTGCTGCTCTCCGTCGCCGACGACCCCACCGCGACCGTGGCGCCGCCCGAGCTCATGCGCGAGGCCTGCGAGGCTGCGGTCGCCGAGGGCCTGCTCATCATCAGCGACGAGACCTGGCGGGACACCCTTCACCGGCCGCACGAGACCGTGCTGGTGAGCCCGGCGGAGATGTGCCCGGGGGAGGTCACCGTACTCAGCGATCTGGCGGGCGGACTGATGCCCGCCTCGTGGCCGGTCGCCGTGGCCCGGTTCCCCCCGACGGAGCAGGGGTCCGCCCGGCGCGCCAGAACCCTCGACATCCTCACCGCCCTCGGCTCCGTGGTGGCGGAACCCGTCGCGGCCGCCGCCGCCCTGGCACTGGACGAGCCCGGGCCCGTGGTCACCAGGTCGGAGCAGGCGGCCGCGTTGTACGGGACCGTGACCACCGCGATGCACCACGCGGTGCTCGTCTCCGGAGCCGTCGCCCGCCCGCCGCGGGCCGGCCGGCACCTCTACGCCGATCTCGGCCCGCTGCGCGCCCCCCTCGCCCGGCTGGGTGTGACCGACTCGATGGAGCTCGAGGAGTATCTGAGCGACCGTCTCGGGTCACCCGCGCCCGGCGGGCACCGGTTCGGTGACGAGCTGGGCGAGCTGCGGGTGCGGCTGGACGCGGGGCCGCTGCTGGGGGCCGGCCCCGAACAGCGTCACGAATCCCTCACCTCACCGGCGCCCCTGGAATTGCCGCACGTATCCAGGGCATTGAGCATTCTTGGAACGGCCTTCGACGAACTGCGTTGAACGGAGCCCCGGATGACGGAACAGACCGAGCAGGCGGAGCACTCGCGACAGGCAGACCGGACCGAGCAGACGCCCGGCGCGGACCGCACGGGGGCGGAAGGGCCGGCCCTCACCACCTCGGAGCCCACCGCGTCCCCGGCGACCGGAGGCATACAACCGCACCGGCGGACCCGTCCGATCGGCGAGATCCGTCACTGGCCCCGCTCGTTCGCCGACCGTCTGACCGCACCGCTGCCCGGGGTACGGGCCATGGCCCGTCTCGCCCGTGAGGGCGCGGTGCGCCCCGGCCGGGACGGTCTCCGGGGCGTCCCGCTGCTGCCCTTCGAGCCCGGTCCGCTGCCTGCCGTCGACGCCACCGCCGTCGCCGTCACCTGGGCGGGACACGCCAGCTGGGTGCTGCGCATCGGCGGGCTCACCGTGCTGACCGACCCCGTGTGGTCCCGCCGGATCTTCGGCACCCCGGCGCGGGTCACCCCCGTCGGGGTGCGCTGGGAGGACCTGCCGCCGGTCGACGCCGTGGTCATCAGCCACAACCACTTCGACCATCTGGACGCCCCGACCCTGAAGAGACTGCCGCGGCACACCCCGGTCTTCGCCCCCGCCGGACTCGGCCGCTGGTTCCGCCGCCGGCTCTTCACCCGGGTGACCGAGCTCGACTGGTGGGAGGGCGCGGAGCTGGACGGCGTCCGCTTCGACTTCGTACCGGCCCACCACTGGTCCAAGCGGACCCTCGCCGACACGTGCCGCTCGCTGTGGGGCGGCTGGGTGCTCGGCGACCGGCTGGGCAGGTCCGTGTACTTCGCCGGCGACACAGGCTACGGCCACTGGTTCCGGGAGATCGGCCGCCGCCACCCCGGTCTCGATCTCGCGCTCCTGCCCATCGGCGCCTACGCACCGCGCTGGTGGCTCAGCGATGTGCACACCGATCCGGAGGAGGCCGTGCGCGCCTTCGAGGATCTCGGAGCGCGGCACATGGCGCCGATGCACTGGGGGACGTTCGTCCTCTCGGCGGAACCCGTCCTCGAACCGCTCCTTCGGGTGCGGGCGGCATGGGAGCGGACCGGCCGGCCGCGCGAGCAGCTGTGGGACCTCCCGGTCGGCGGTTCGCGGGTGCTGGACGCGAGCTGACGGGACCTTCGCACGGGCCGGCGGGACGCCGGACCGTGATCCGAAGGCGGCGGACTGCCTACGCGTGCTGCCCCGACGAGTCCGGCCGGTGCCCCTTCCGGCGCCACCGGCGCCACAGAGGCGGCGCCCCGCTGAGCACCACCGTCAGCGCCACCGCGACGACCACGCCCTTCCACGGTTCGTCGAACAGCGAGCCGCCGAGTATCCCGATCAGCTGGTACGTCGCCGCCCACGCCAGGCACGCCGGAATGTTGCCCCGCACGAACGAGCGCAGCGGCATCTTGGCCAGCAGGCAGGCCAGCATCACCGGAATGCGCCCGGCCGGTACCAGCCGCGACAGCACCAGGACCGCCACGCCGTGGTCGTCCAGCTTGCCCTGCGCCTGTTCGAGGTGTTCCGGCGTGGCGCGGTCGCGGAGCGCGGCCAGCCAGCGCGAGCCGTTCTTGGATCCGACGCCGCGCTGCCCCAGCCAGTACAGCGTCACATCGCCCAGGAACGCGGCGAAGGACGCCACCAGGAAGACGAACAGCAGGCTCAGCGGAGACGTCTGATGGAAGGCCACCACCGCCGCGGAGCTGACGACCGCGCCCGTCGGCACCACCGGCACCAGGGCTCCCAGCGTCACCAGCAGGAACAGTGAGGGGTAGGTGACGGCCTGCTGGGTGGACTCCGGCGGCAGCTGGGCCAGGAGGTCCGACAGCTTCCCGAACATCTCGGCCGCCTTCGAGCTCACCGCCTCGCCTCCGGTCTGACCCGCTCGCCGTGGCCGAGACGGTGCACGGCCACCTTCGGCGCGATCCGCGCCGCCTTGCGTACGAACTCCTCGCCCGGGGCGTAGAACTCGTGCGGGCGGACACCGTCCATCCCGATCGGCCAATACGTGCCGTAGTGCACCGGCACCGCGGCACCCGGCGCGAGGGACACCAGCGCCTCGGCGGCCCGCCTCGCGTCCAGATGCCCGTGCCCGAGGTAGGGACCCCAGCCACCGACCGGCAGCAGCGCCACGTCGACGGGACCCACCTCGTCCGCCATCGAGTCGAAGAGTCCGGTGTCCCCGGCGAAGTAGGTGCGGGCCTCCCCGGTGATCACATAGCCGAGCGCGGGCGACCGGTGCGGCCCGACCGGCAGCCGCCGTCCGTCGTGCAGGGCGGGCACCGCGCGCACCACCACTTCGCCGACCGGCACCTCGTCACCGGGGAGCACCTCGGTGACCGGCAGCCGCAGCCGCTTCAGGCCCGGCACGGATCGGGTCGCGCCCTGCGGCACGATCAGCGGGGTGCCCGGCGCGATCCTGGCCAGTGACGGCAGGTGCAGATGGTCGGAGTGCAGATGGGAGACGAGGACCACGTCGGCGACAGCCGCCTCCGGTGGCGGCACGGCCCCGCGCCGCCTGCGCAGATGCGCGAACCGGCGGACGAACAACGGGTCGGTCAGCACCCGGACCCCGGAGTCCTCGACCGTGCAGGTGGCATGACCCCACCAGGTGACTTCCACCGGCACGCAGCGCCTCCTTATGCCCACGTCGGCCCGTTGTGCGAACCACGAGGACCGTTCTGCGAACCCCTGCCCGTTTCGCGGGCGGGTACCCGCCCGAGCCTATGGCCTGTCGTGCCCGGCAGGCCCGGGCGTCCCGGCGCACGAGCCTGCCGCCCGCTCCCGTCGCGCCCTCTGATGCGCCTCGGTGCGCGCTCCCTGGAGCAGGTCCGGTCGGAGTAGGGTCGGCGCGACCGGAGAGCGCAGGGGGATGTGCATGGATGCCTTACGAGTGGCGGCGATCGCCAGCCTGACGCCCCTCGAGGAGCTCGACAGCGACCCGTTCCTCGTGGACACCCGCAGTCAGCACGCGATGTGCGCCCGCTGGGCCGCCGACAAGGGCGGGGTTGTCACGCGGCAGCTGCTGTTCTACGGGCTGCGGCACGACCACTGCGGGCTGTGGGCCGATGTGGACGCCGGCGAGGTGGACCTCTTCGTCGCCCCCAACGACCGCGTACTGGCACGGGCGTTGACCTCGGTGCGGGATTTCGTCGCCGAGTGCGAGCGCCGTGGCGTGCGGCTGGAGACGGCGGGCCTGGACGAGCCCGTCTACGACGCGTCCATGAAGGCGGACGTCCACCGCAGGCTCTCCATGCCGACCGCCGGCTACAACGGCCGCTGACCCGTCGCCCCCGGCCTGCGGGGACGCCCGAGCGGATCGTGCCCGCCGCTGTGCCACGCTGGAGGCCTGATCCAGGGGTGAGGTGGGAGCGGCGTGGTCGAAAGCCGATGGCGCAGGGCGGGGAGCACCCTGCTGCGTGTGGCCTCCGTGTGGATGGTCTCGACGCTGACGATGCTGGCTCTCGCCGGGCTGCTGCCCGACTTCCGGCTCCAGTCCGAGGACGGCGAGAGCATCACCCGTACCGCGGTGACCGCCGCCTGGGGCGCGGGCGCCTTCGGTCTGCTGAGCGCACTGGTGTGGCCGGTGCTGGTACGGGCGCTGCTGCTCGTACCGGCCCTCCTGCTCGGCCTGTTGGTCTTCTTCCTCAACGGCTCCCTGCTGCTGCTCGCCCTCCGGCTGAGCCCCGACGGCGGCGGAGAGGCGGCCCCGGAGACCGCGGTCCTCGTCGCCGCCGTGATGTCCGCCGTCGCCTCCGCAACCTCCACGGCCCTCGCCGTGCACGACGACAACGCCTACCGGCGCCGGCTCTCCCGGCTCGCCACCCGGCGCCGCCGAAGACGCGGTGAGGACGTCGGCCGTACCGCCGCCGACGGCACGGTCTTCCTCCAGCTCGACGGAGTCGGTCACGAGGTGCTCCAGCGCGCGGCCAAGGACGGTGTGATGCCGACCGTCGCCGAGTGGCTCGCCACGACCCACCGGCTGACCCCCTGGCGTACGGACTGGTCCAGTCAGACCGGCGCCAGCCAGCTGGCCATCCTGCACGGAACCAACCACGACGTCCCCGCCTTCCGCTGGTACGAGAAGGACACCGGCCGGGTCATGGTCAGCAACCGGCCCGCCAGCGCGGCCGAACTCCAGCGCCGCGCCATCGAGCGCACCGGCGACGGCGGGCTGCTGACCGTCGACGGAGCCAGCCGCGGCAACCTCTTCAGCGGCGGCGCCGACCAGCTCGCCCTGGTGCTGTCGATGGCGGCCCGGCGCGGCAAGGCGAACCGTTCGCGGGCCGGGTACTTCGCCTACTTCTCCGACCCCGCCAACGCCGTCCGCACGGCCGGCGCGTTCCTCGCCGAAGTGGTCCGCGAGATCCGCCAGTCGACCGGGGCGCGGCTGCGTGGTGACACACCGCGGATCGGCCGCGGCGGTCTGTACCCCTTCATCCGGGCGTTCGCGACCGTCGTGGAACGCGACGTCGTCGTCGCCGCGGTGCTCGGGGACATGCTCGCCGGGCGCACCGCCGTCTACGCCGACCTCGTCGCCTACGACGAAGTGGCACATCACTCGGGACCGCAGAGCAGCGACGCGATGCAGGTCCTGGAGCGGCTCGACCGTTCACTCGCCCTGATCGCCAAGGTCTCCGAGCACACCCCGCGCGGCTATCGGATCGTGCTGCTGTCCGATCACGGCCAGAGCCCGGGCCAGACCTTCGAGGGCGCCTACGGTCTCACCCTCAAGGACCTCGTCCGGGCCGGCTGCGGCCTGCCGGTGTCCCGGCGCGCCGAGCGCTCCAAGAGCGGCGCGGAGGCGCGGGACGCGGCGCGCCTCACTCTGCACACCGCACTGCACCGGCGGCCGGTGGAGGGAGCCGACGAGGTCGCCGCACCGAGTTCCGAACCGATCGTGCTCGCCTCCGGCAATCTCGCGCTGATCTCCTTCCCCGACGTGCCCGCGCGGCTGAGCCGCGAGGAGATCGACGCCCGCCACCCCGCCCTGCTGCGGACGCTGGCCGGCCATCCGGGTGTCGGGTTCCTCCTCGTGCGCAGCGAAGCGCACGGCTCGCTGGTCCTCGGCCCCGGCGGGGTGGAGATCCCGCTGGCGGAGCTGGACGACGACGGCCCGCTGGCGGTGTTCGGCGCCGGCGTGGCCGATGCCGTACGCCGTACCGACTCCTTCCCGCACGTCGCGGACATCATGGTCAACTCGATGTACGACCCCGAGACGGGCACCGTCCATGCCTTCGAGCCGCAGATCGGCTCCCACGGCGGCCTCGGCGGCGAGCAGTCCCAGCCCTTCCTGCTGTCGCCGCTGGAGCTGTCACCGCCGGTGAACGGTGGCGGCGAACTGATCGGTGCGGAGCAGGTGCACGAGGTCCTGCGGCGCTGGCTGAACGAGTCCGAGGGTCCGCAGGTGCCGATCGCCCCCCTCGGCCGGTTGGCGTCGCCCGGATAACGTGAGCCGCGCTGTGGGGTCCATCGCGTGTGCCGATGTGGGGAGTGGCCGGGTGCGTGCTGTCGTGTTCGAGGAGTTCGGGAAGCCGCTCGCCGTACGGGAGGTGCCCGAACCGGTGCCCGCGCAGGACGGTGCGGTGATCCGCGTGGAGGCGACCGGGCTGTGCCGCAGCGACTGGCACGGCTGGATGGGCCACGACGCCGACATCACGCTGCCGCACGTGCCCGGCCACGAACTGGCCGGTGTCGTCGAGTCGGTCGGCGCGGACGTCGCCGACTGGCACCCGGGGGACCGTGTCACCGTGCCCTTCATCTGCGCCTGCGGCCGCTGCGCGGCATGCGCGCGGGGAGCGCAGCAGGTGTGCGAACGCCAGGAGCAGCCCGGGTTCACGCACTGGGGGTCGTTCGCGCAGTACGTGCCCCTGCGGTACGCCGACACCAATCTGGTGGCCCTTCCCGACGCGATGTCCTTCGCCACCGCCGCCGGTCTCGGCTGCCGGTTCGCGACCGCCTTCCGTGCGGTCGTGGGACAGGGCCGGGTGCGGGCGGGGGAGTGGGTCGCGGTGCACGGCTGCGGCGGGGTGGGGCTTTCCGCGGTGATGATCGCCGCGGCGTGCGGGGCACGGGTGGTCGCGGTCGACGTGTCGCCGACGGCTCTGGAACTGGCGCGGGCGGTCGGCGCCGAGGTCTGTGTGAACGCCTCCGCGCCGGCGGGCGGCGTCGACGCCTCGGTCCCGAACAGCGCCGCGGCCGCCTCCGCCTCCACCGGCTCCGCGACCGACTCCACCCCGAACATCGCCGCGACCGACTCCACCCCCAACCGCGCCGTGGCCGAAGCCGTCCGTGAGGTGACCGGGGGCGGTGCCCACCTCTCGCTGGACGCCCTCGGTTCCCCGGTGACCTGTGTGAACTCGGTCCAGTGCCTCCGCCGCCAGGGCCGTCACATCCAGGTGGGCCTGCTGCCCGAGGGCGTACGGCTCCCCATGGACCGCGTCGTGCCGCTGGAGCTGGAGATCCTCGGCAGCCACGGCATGGCCGCCCATGACTACCCGGCGATGATGGCGATGGTCGCCTCCGGGGCGCTGCGCCCGGATCTCCTCGTGACGAGGGAGATCGGCCTGGACGCGGTCCCGGAGGCCCTCGCGTCGCTCGGCGCCGCGTCCGGCAGCGGAGTGACGGTGATCCGTCCGCACGGGGTGTGAGGGCCACGGGCGGAGACGTCCGCGCGGCCGGCCGGTGCACCCGTCCGGTTCCGGCGTGTACGGGAATCGGGCTAATCGGTGTCCCCCGGTGGAGGGGATCTCCGGCTACGACGGCCGCGCCGTGGGTCCGCAGGGGTAAAGGAGGCCTGTCCAGGAAGGTCGCGCCCCATGAACCAGCCCGCGCACTACACCGTCGCCCTCCGCGCCCTGGCGCGCCGGGCTGCGCCGATAGCGCTGGTGGCTCTTCTCGCCCTCTTGGGCACGTCCCTCGGACCCGGGGCGCAGGCGGTGGCGGTCGGCGAACTCCGGCCCCCGGCCTCCGCGCCCGCCGACCCGACGAACCCAGGTCAACCCGAGGAGGGTGACACCGGGACGTCCGCGCCGGCCCGGGCCCGCGCCTCGCTGCGGCCGCCGGGTGACGACCCCCGCGCCGGGCCCGGACGAGCCGTCCGGTCCGCCCAGCGCTTTCCGGACGGGCCCCCACGCGTTCCGCGCGCCGTGCGCTGTGTGGTGCTGCGCTGCTGACAGTGCTGAGGGACCTCAGCACTGTTCCGCACCATCACCCCCCACACCACGCGAGGTGCACAGCCATGCCCATCGATCCGTTCGCCGCGCTCAGCGCCATGGTCCGCGCAGAGGCGGCCCGCACCGAGACCACGCACACCGTCGAGCCCACCGAGCGGCGCAGGCCTCCCGAGACCGAGTCCGAACCGAGGTCGGACGCCCGCCGCTCGCGCAACGACGACGGCGCCGTCTGACGCCCGCACCGCCCGACGCCCCTGCCACCGGCCGGTTTTGGAGCATCAGCAGATCATCAATACGATCCGCTGATGATCAATAGAAAACGGCTGGCGGCCGGGGCGTGCGGCCTGCTCGCCGCCCTCGCCGTCGGGCTCTTCCCGGCAGGCGCCGCCGCCGACGACGAACCGGCGGACAAGTCCCCCGAGGCAGCCCCCAAGGTCGAGTTGGTGCTCGACGTGAGCGGCTCGATGCGTGCCCGCGACATCGACGGCCAGAGCCGTATGTCGGCGGCGAAGCAGGCTTTCAACGACGTACTGGACGCCGTGCCCGCCGAAGTCCGGCTCGGCATACGCACCCTCGGGGCCGACTACCCCGGCAAGGACAGAAAGGTCGGCTGCAAGGACACCAGGCAGCTCTACCCCGTCGGGTCGCTCGACCGGACCGAGGCCAAGACCGCGATCGCCACCCTCGCCCCCACCGGCTGGACGCCCATCGGTCCGGCGCTGCTCGGCGCGGCCGACGACCTGAAGGGCGGTGACGGCACCCGGCGGATCGTGCTCATCACGGACGGCGAGGACACCTGCGCCCCGCTCGACCCGTGCGAGGTCGCGCGCGACATCGCGGCCAAGGGCATCCACCTCGTCATCGACACCCTGGGACTGGTGCCGGACGCGAAGACCCGCGATCAGCTGAGCTGTATCGCGGAGGCCACCGGCGGGACGTACACCTCGGTGCAGCACACGGACGAACTCTCGGACCGCGTCAATCAGTTGGTCGACCGGGCGGCCGAGCCCGTGGTCACCCCCGTCGCCACCCAGGGCGCGACGGAGTGCGCGAAGGCCCCGCGGCTCGAACCGGGTCTCTACAGCGACCGGGAGACGTTCGGCCAGCACCGCTGGTACCGCGTGGACGTGCTGCCCGGCCAGGAGTTGCGCGCCTCGGTGAGCATCGGCGCCGACCGCGCCGTCAACAACGACTACGGCGTACTCCTGCGGGCCGTCACCGTGCACGGCCGGGAGATCGTCCGCGGTTCGGAGGCCGGTGACGGACGCACCGACGTCATCTCCACCGGCCTGCGCTATCCGAAGCCCGAAGGCGACGACGCGGACGACACCGAGCCCGCCGCCGAGTCCGTCTGTCTGGAGGTCAGCAACGCCTTCGCCGCGGCCCCCGCGGTGAAGACCACGCCCGGTATGCCCGTCGAGCTCACCGTCGACATCGTGGACGCGCCCGACGAGTCGTCCGACGTCGCCGCCTTCGGTCTCGGCCGCGGCTGGTGGCTCCTGGCCGTCCTCGCGCTCACGGGCCTGCTGGCCGGAGTGCTGTGGGGCTGGATCTCGCGCTGGCGCGTCGCCGTATGGAGGACCAACTGATGCGTATCGCACGCGCACTGACGACCGTGCTGCTCGCCGCCGCCGCGCTCTGCGGTACGGCGGGTGCCGCCGTCGCCGACGACCCGTCGGCGTCCCCGAGCGACGGCGCGAGCGGGGCGGGGCCGACCGAGGCCGGTACCGGCTTCCGTGACGCCACCACGATCGAGCAGGGGCAGCCCGCCACCGCCACCGCGTCGGCGGGCGACTACCTGTACTGGGTGTTCCCGGCGGACGCGGGCCACCGGGCCACGGTGCAGGCCACCGTCACCCTGCCCGAGTCGGCGACCCGGACCGGTTCGTCCACCTGGCGGCTCGACGTGTACGACGGGCTGCGCCGGCGCCAGGCCTGTATGTACGGCATGCAGACCCGGGCGGCCGCGAAGGACGCGGCGGCCGTCGAGCTGTCCTGCACGCTGCGGACCGTCCGTTCCTGGGCGGAGCCGTGGGACAACGACCCGCTGCCCGGCAGCTACTACATCCGCCTGACCGTGACCGAGCTCCCCGAGGAGGATCTCGGACTGCCGGTCCGCGCCGAGGTCCGTGCGGACGTGTCCGACGCGGGCGGCGCCTCCGCCGTGGACGGCTCGCTCGCCGCTCCGCTGGTGGCGGGCGCGAAGACGGCCGACACGGCGGGCGAACCGAAGCAGGCGGGCGTCCTCGGTGAGCCCGAGGACGGCTGGTCCTCCGGCTGGTGGTCGGACCGCTGGATCTGGACGGTCGCGGGCGGGCTGCTCTGTGCGCTCGGCGCGATCGCCGGATACGCGCTGACACGGGGCGCGGGCCGCCCCTCCGGCGTACCGCCGACCGCCTGACACGCGGGGCGAGTGGCTGCCACCACCGGCAGCCACTCGCCCGACGAACTACGCCTCCTGGAGCGAGGCGAGCTGAGCGGCCAGCGTCTCCTTCGACTGGAACGTCGCGCCGAAGAGGGCGACATGCTTCCAGTGCAGCGTCCCGTCTCCGGCGACGACGAACACCGCGCGCCGCAGCCCTATCCCCGGGGCCGCGACGCCGAACGCCTTGGAGACGGCCCGGTCGGTGTCCGCGAGCAGCGGCATCCGCAGCCCGTGCTTGCGCGCGAACGCCTCGTGGCTGTCCACCCCCTGCGGGCTGATCGCCCACACCTCGGCGCCGCACTCGGTGAACGACTCCAGACCGCTGGAGTACGAACACAGCTGCTTGGTGCAGACGGTGGTGTCGTCCCCGGGGTAGAACGCGAGCACGAGCGGCCGCCCCCGCACCGCGGCGAGCGCGAACTCGCGCCGCTCGAATGCGTCGTCCACGAGCACGCCTCCGGGGAGGGTGAAGTCGGGGACGTGCTTGCCGGGTTCAGGTGATGCTGCCAAGGGAACTCCTGCGGCTACGGGTACGGACGGCGGCGGTACGTGCTGCTCGGCGGCCGCTGGTGCCCCTGGGGGGCGGACCGCTCACCCAGACAGTCCACGCCGACGAGGGGTCCGGATGGAAGACCAGGCGGCGATCGTGGCCGGGTTGCAATCGAAGACCGCCGGTCGGACCGATGAGGTGGAACGTCAGCCGTGCGCCGCCGGGGAACAACTCCCGTAACGCCTCGGCCGGTACGTCCCGGTCATCGGCAAGCGTACTGACGTCCACGAAGAAGGCCGTGAAGCCCTCGCCCACGCGGTCTCGCAGCGAATGGGCGAGGGCGGGCAGGGTGCTCCGCGCCAGCCGCCCGCTCACGGCGATCCACACCTGCGGCCCGTCCGTGGCCAGTACCCGTACCCGTACCGTCGCTCGCATCTGCGCCCCCAGTACCCGGGTGATCCGCGCACCGCCGGTGGGCGCGCCGTCATCGTTGTCTTCGGAGCGGGAGGGGTGGCGGATTGCCCGGGCGCCGGTCTTTCTCCGGGCCGTCCCGTGCCTCGCGGCAAGCCTTGGCCTCGGTCACCAACCGGTCAGCAGCAAGTGGTTGAGCAGCAGCGCCAGCAGTGCCTGGGCGGCGAGCCAGCCGCGGGCACGGGGGAGGAACGCGCAGGCCGGGAGCAGCCACAGGGCGAAGGGGAGCCAGATGCGTTCCGTCTCCGCCTTGCTCATGCCGGACAGGTCGGCGACCAGCAGGGCGAGGACGGCGGCGGCCACGAGGAGCGCGAGACGGGCGTCGGCGACGGGGCCGCCGGGGCGGGTGAGCGCACCGCCGCGGTGCCGCAGGAGCAGCGCTCCGGCCCGCCGCAGACCCGCCGCCGTCGCCAGACCCGTGATGAGCACCGCGCACGCCAGGTTGCCCCAGATCCAGTAGCCGTAGGGGCGGATACCGCCCGCACCCTGGTAGTAGCGCGTGACCAGCACGTCGTACGCCTCCCACCAGAAGAACCCGGCGAGCGTGAACGCCACCGGGACGACCGCCAGGCCGGCGAGCAGCGCGACCGACAGGCGGGGGCGCTCCCGGATTCCGTGCCGGCCGAGCAGCAGCACCGCCCCCGCGATCAGGGCGAAGAGCGTGAGGCCGTACGACAGATAGCAGGTCAGACCGAACAGCAGTCCCGAAGCCCCCGCCCACATCACGGACCGCCTCGTGACCGCCAGGGCCAGCAGAGCCACTGACCACGCCGCCACCGCCGCGAAGTACGCGTCCGCCGAGGTGCCCATCCACACCGCGGCCGGGGCGAGGACGAGGAAGGGCGCTGCCCTGCGTGCGAGGGCCTCGTCGGCCAGGGCGCGGACCGTGACGAGCACGGCCACGCAGGCCGTCGCTCCGACGGTGATGGACCACACCCCGGCCCAGGCACCGCCGCCCAGCCCGGCCCGGTCGAGCAGGACGAACGTGAGCGTGGCGCCCGGCGGGTGGCCGGCGACGTGGGCGGGCCAGTTGTCGGGGGAGCCGATGAGGATGTGCGAGGTGAAGTCCCGCAGGGCTGCCGGAATGTCGTAGAAGCGGTCGACGACCTGGAGGTACTCGTGACGGGTGGTGAGCCGGTCGGCGACGCCCCGGTGCCACCCGTCGATCAGCGCGAGGGCGAAGATCCAGGCCATGGCCGTGACCCACGTCAGGGGGAGCAGCGCCCGCCAGGGGAGTCGGGCGGCGAGCGCGGGGCCGTACGCCACCGTGGCGATCGCCACCAGCACGGCAGCCGGAGTGCCGGGGCCCAGGTGAGGCCCCCAGGACGCCAGCAGAGGAGGCCAGTTGACCAGCAGCGTACGGCTGTTCCCCTGGATGTGGTGGCCGACCAGAACGGCCGCCGTCACGAGCAGTACGGCAGCTCCGGCGGCGTACAGGTCGTGGCGCAGGCCGCGGCTCTCGGTGGAAGGTGTGGCGTCGGACTCGGCGTGGGGCAGGGTGCGGATCACACCGGAACGCTAGGCCGCCAGACCCGTCCACAGACCGCCGTACGGGCCGATGTCAGCGTTTCGTCATGAGTCGCGCGCCCGTTCGCGGGGTGGTCCGGGCCTACCGTCGGGACATGCCAGCCCCCGATGCCCCATGGCTTCCCTCCTCGCCCGGCTTCTGGCGCAGCCCCCTGCGCGGACCCCGGTTCACCTCGGTCCTCGGCCTCGTCCTGCTCTTCGGCATCACCGTGCTGTTCGTGACGGGCCTCGTCTCGTACGCCGCCTACAACCCGGACCTGTCGCCGGTGAACGACACGACCCCCGGCAAGGGGATTCTCGGCTTCTACCTCTTCTCCTGGCCGACGAACCCGCACTGGCTGTACCGGCTCAACCAGGGCGTCCACGTCACCCTCGGCGTCACCCTGATCCCCGTCCTGCTCGCCAAGCTGTGGTCCGTGGTGCCGAGGCTGTTCACGCTGCCGCCGGCCCGCTCGCTCGCCCACGCCCTGGAGCGGATCTCGCTGCTCCTCCTGGTGGGCGGGGCGCTGTTCGAGTTCGTCACCGGTGTGCTCAACGTCCAGCTCGACTACATCTTCCCCGGCTCCTTCTATCCGCTGCACTTCTACGGAGCGTGGGTGTTCATCGCCGCCTTCGTCGCCCACGTGCTGCTGAAGATGCCCGCGGCGCTGCGCAACGTGCGGCATCTGCGGGAGGAGAAGAACGACCTGGTGTCGCCGCGCCCGGCCGAGCCGACCGTCTCCCGGCGGGGTGCGCTGTGGTTCGTCGGGGGCGGCTCGCTGCTGCTGTTCGCGACGACGGTGGGGCAGAACTTCGACGGCCTGCCGAGGCGCACCGCACTCCTCGCACCGCACGGCGGCGACGACCCCGGCAGCGGCCCGAACGGCTTCCAGATCAACAAGACAGCGCGGTACGCCGGGATCGTCGCGGCGGAGACCGGTGAGGACGCGTGGCGACTCGTCGTGACGGGACGCTCGGGCACCGTCCGCCTCAGCCGGCAGCAGCTGCTCCGACTTCCCACACACAGCGCGGCCTTGCCCATCGCCTGCGTCGAGGGCTGGTCGACGTCGGACCAATGGTGGCGCGGGGTACGGCTGCGCGACCTCGCGGCACTCGTCGGTCACGACGGCGACCCGCCCGACGTGTTCGTGGAGTCCCTCCAGCGCAGAGGCGCCTTCCGGCGCGCCGCCCTGCGTGCCAACCAGGTGGCCGACCCGCGTTCCCTGCTCGCCCTGTACGTCAACGGCGAGCAGCTGTCCCCCGACCACGGCCACCCGGCACGGATCATCGTGCCCGCGGCTCCCGGTGTGCTGAACACCAAGTGGGTGGCCCGGATGACGTTCGGAGACCTCTGATGCTTCCGCTCTTTCGACGGATCCCGGTCGGCAGCCCCATGCAGCTGCTGCTGCTCGCCTGCTCGTTCGCCCTTGCCGCCTACGCGGGTGTGCGGCTGCTCGCGGACGACTGGCTCGGCGTCGCCCTCTGGTTCGTGGGGGCGGCGCTGCTGCACGATCTCGTGCTGGTGCCCCTGTACGCGGTCGCCGACCGGGCGCTCGTCCGCGGGCTGGGCGCGGTCCGCCGCCGGGAGCTGGTCCCGTACGTGCGCGTACCGACGGCCCTCTCCGGACTGCTCCTGCTGGTGTGGTTCCCGCTGATCAGCGGGAGGGTCGAGGTGCGCTACCGGTCCGCCACCGGGCTCTCCGCGGACGTGTTCCTCGCCCGCTGGCTGCTGATCACAGCCGTTCTCTTCGGTGGCGCGGCGCTGCTGTTGCTGCTCCGCCTGTGGCTGCGCAGGGAGACGAAGCACCGTCCGCCGGCCGTCCACTGACCGGCCTGCTCCCAGCCCTGTGCGTAGCGGAGCAGCGCCCGTGTGCCGAGCCGCGCCCAGGGAAAGACGGCGTCGGTGCCGCCGGTGCCGCCGGGCCCGACGACCTGGACCCGGTCCCGTTCGTCGACGTCCACCGGGACGGTCTCGGCGATCAGCAGGCCACCGGGGCGCAGGACTCCGGCGAGCCGGTCCAGCAGGGCGATCGGGTCGCCGCCGATGCCGACGTTGCCGTCCATGAGCAGGGCGGTGCCCCAGCGGCCCTCGCCGGGCAGCGGCGCGAAGACCGAGCGCCGCAGCGCCTGACCGCCGAGCCGCACGGTGTGTTCGACGGCGGCCTCGCTGACATCGATACCGAGGACGGCCCGCCCCCGGGCGGCGAGTTCGGCCACCAGCCGCCCGGGCCCGCACCCCACGTCGAGCACGGTCTCCTCGCACCGGTCCAGCACGCTCCGGTCGACGGCGTCGGCGCGGGCGCACCAGCGTTCCACCTCCAGCGGCAGCAGCGAGCCGTCGGCGCGGCGCAGGAACAACGGGCCGCCGCCGGCGCGCAGGGCGGCGGCATAGGGGTCGGCGCTCGCCCAGGGGAGGGCGGTGGCGGGAGGCGTGCTCATCGGGGTGCGGCCGGTCGCGGGGGCGACTGGTTGTCGGCGTCCGGTCGGCCGGGCGGTCCGGACTCCGTGCTGATAGCCGCTGTTCCCGCCGTACCCGCCGGGACTGTCGTGACCGCCGTGCACCGGGCCAGCCGTGCCGCGAAGCGGCCGTGCGGGACAAGAGCGGCGACGGCGTGCGCGTCGGCGGCCGTGTCGACGTCCCGCAGGGGCGGAAGGTCGTGCACCCGTAGACCGGCGGCGACGAGTCGGTCCCGCTGGACCGCACCCGTCTCGGCGGTCGACATCGGCACGCCCCGCAGCAGGGAGGGATCGGGGTGCGCCAGGCCGAGGGCCCAGAAGCCGCCGTCCTGGGCCGGGCCGAAGTGGGCGTCCCAGCCGGCGAAGTCGACGGTGAGCAACTCGGGCGTCACCTGCGGGGTGTCCATGCCGATGAGCAGGGCCGGACCGTCACAGTGCGCGAAGGCGTCCGCCAGCCGCTCGTCGAGCCCGCCCGAACACTGCGGTACGACGTCGAAGCCGGCCGGCAGCCAGGGGCCGGGGGCCCCGTCGAGGACGAGGACGCGCCGGGAGGCGGGCGTGGCCGCCACGGCGCGCAGGGTGTCCGCGAGGGCCGCCTCGGCCAGCTCCGCCGCCTCTCCCGGTGTGAACGGCGGACTCAGCCGGGTCTTGACCCGACCCGGCCGCGGCTCCTTGGCGATGACGAGGAGCGTGGTCAACGGACGGTTCCTCCTGGGGATGCGGTGCCACCCGAGTACGCGGCGGTCTCGCCCAGCACCCGGCTCATGTCCCGTACGGCCTGCCAGGTCCCTCGCCAGGTGCCGGTCACCTTCGACGCTCCGGTGCGCGGCAGGTAGGGCACGTCGTGCTCGGCGATCCGCCACCCGGCGTCGGAGGCGCGGACGACCATCTGCAGCGGATAGCCGCTGCGCCGGTCGGTGAGGCCCAGGGCGAGCAACGGCTCCCGGCGGGCGGCGCGCAACGGGCCGAGGTCGTGCAGGCGCAGGCCGGTGCGGCGGCGCAGTATCCGGGCGAGGGCGAGATTGCCGGCCCGGGCGTGCGCGGGCCATGCGCCCCGGCCCTGCGGACGCCGACGGCCGAGCACCAGGTCCGCCTGGCCGTCGCGCACTTCGCGGACGAAGGGGACGAGGAGCGAAGGGTCGAGGGAGGCGTCGCAGTCGCAGAAGCACACCACGTCGGCGGTGGCGGCGGTCAGCCCGGTGTGGCAGGCGGCGCCGAAGCCCCGGCGCGGCTCCTCCACGACGGTGGCGCCGCACGCGCGGGCGATGGCGGCCGAGCCGTCGGTGGAACCGTTGTCGACGACGATGGCGCGCCAGCCCGGCGGAATCCGTTCGAGCACCCAGGGAAGGGCCTCGGCCTCGTTCAGGCAGGGCAGCACCACATCGACGTCGGAAGGTGTCGTGGTCACTGCTTCACCCTACGAGTGCGAATCGGGCATACCGGACTCCCACTCCTTACGAAACGCGGACGTCGGGCACCGGGGTGCCGTTCGCCGGCGGCACGGTGCCAGGCTGGGGGCATGCAGCAGCAGCCGTACGAGTCCCTGGGGACGCAAGCCACCGGCGGATCCCCCCGGGTCCTGGTCGTCGACGACGATCCGACCGTCGCCGAGGTCGTCGCCGGGTATCTGGACCGAGCCGGGTATGTCGTCGACCGCGCCGACGACGGTCCGACGGCGCTCGCCCGCGCCGCCTCGCACCGGCCGGACCTGGTGGTGCTCGACCTGATGCTGCCCGGCATGGACGGCCTTGAGGTGTGCCGGCGAATCCGCGGCCAGGGCCCCGTGCCGGTCATCATGCTCACCGCCCGCGGTGACGAGGACGACCGCATCCTGGGCCTGGAAGTCGGCGCCGACGACTACGTCACCAAGCCCTTCAGCCCCCGCGAACTGGTGCTGCGTGTGGAGTCGGTGCTGCGCCGCAGCGGGCCTGCCGCCGGACACCGGCTGGGGGCGGCCGGCCTGACCGTCGATCCCGAGGCCCGCCGTGCCACCCGGAACGGGGCCGAACTCGCCCTGACACTGCGCGAGTTCGACCTGCTCTGCTTCTTCCTGCGCAACCCCGGGCGGGCGTTCAGCCGCGAGGACCTGATGCGCGAGGTGTGGGGCTGGGACTTCGGCGACCTGTCCACCGTCACCGTCCACATCCGCCGGCTGCGCGGCAAGGTCGAGACCGACCAGGCCCGGCCCCGCCTGATCCAGACCGTGTGGGGCGTGGGTTACCGCTTCGACCCCGCCGCAGAGGAGAGCTGACCGTGCGCGACACCCTGCTCATCGCCCTGTACGCCTTCGCCGGTGCCGCGGCCACCGGTCTGGCCGGAGCGGGCCTCCTGCGCCTCATCCGGCGCCGCTCGCTCACCGCCTCACTCGCCGTGGTCGCGGCGGTCGGCGTCGTCGCGATGCTCGCGGGCACACTCGCCGTCGCCTGGGCGATGTTCCTGTCGCCGCACGACCTGACCGTCGTCACGACCGTCGTCGCGATGGCGGCCGTCGTCTCGCTGGCCACCGCGCTGCTGCTGGGCCGCTGGGTCGTCGCGCGCAGCCATGAACTCGTCGTGGCCGCACGCTCGTTCGGTGACGGTGGGGACTTCGCGGCCCCCGACGGCCCGGCGACCGCCGAACTGGAGTTCCTGAGCCGCGAACTCGCGGCCACCAGCGCCCGGCTCGCCCAGTCCCGTGAGCGGGAACGCGCCCTGGAGGCCTCCCGTCGAGAACTCGTCGCCTGGATCTCGCACGACCTGCGCACCCCGCTGGCCGGTCTGCGCGCCATGTCGGAAGCCCTGGAGGACGGCGTCGCCGCCGACCCCGACCGCTATCTGAAGCAGATGCGCACCGAGGTCGAACGCCTCAACGACATGGTCGGCGACCTCTTCGAACTCTCCCGCATCCAGGCCGGCACCCTGCCGCTGATGCCCACCCGGACCTCCCTCTACGACCTGGTCGGCGACGCGCTGGCGGGAGTCGACCCGCTCGCCAGGCAGCACGGCGTGCGGCTGGTCGGCGGCCGCATCGAGCCGGTACCGGTGGAGGTGGACAGCAAGGAGATGAGCAGGGTGCTGGGCAACCTGCTGGTCAACGCCATCCGCCGGACCCCGGCCGACGGCACCGTCGCGGTCTCGGTGGAACGTTCCCCCGAGGGCGTGGTGCTGTCGGTCTCGGACGGCTGCGGCGGCATCCCCGAGGAGGACCTGCCCCGCGTCTTCGACACCGGCTGGCGCGGCACCCACGCCCGGACACCTCCGGCCGGCGCGGGCCTGGGGCTCGCCATCGTCCGGGGGATCGTGGAGGCGCATCAGGGCCGGGCCGGCGTACGCAACATCCCCGGCGGCTGCCGCTTCGAGGTGGTGCTCCCCGCAGCCGCTTCCTGACGCGGTCGACCTCGCCGGGCCCTACGTCTGCCGCATCCCGGCCCGCGCGAACTCCGTCATGCCTTCCGCGAATCCGACCTCCGGCTTCCAGCCCAGCTCGTCCCGCAGGCGCGAGGAGTCCGCGGTGATGTGCCGTACGTCCCCGAGCCGGTACTCCCCGGTGACGACGGGCTCGGGCCCGCCGTACGCGGCGGCCAGCGCCCGTGCCATCTCGCCGACGGTGTGCGGGTCACCGCTGCCGGTGTTGTACACGGCGAGCACCCCGGGGGCCGCCTCCGCCTCCAACGCCACCCGGTTGGCCGCCGCCACGTCCCGGACATGCACGAAGTCCCGCCGCTGACCCCCGTCCTCGAACACACGCGGTGCCTCCCCCCGGGCGAGCGCCGAGCGGAAGAAGGAGGCGACACCGGCGTACGGGGTGTCGCGCGGCATCCCCGGCCCGTACACGTTGTGGTACCGCAACGACACCGCCGCCCCGCCGGTACAGCGGGCCCAGACGGCGGCCAGATGCTCCTGGGCGAGCTTGGTCGTCGCGTAAACGTTCCGCGGATCGGCCGGGGCGTCCTCCCCGACCAGCCCGGGGGAGAGTCCCTCCCCGCACACCGGGCACGTGGGCTCGAACCGCCCCGCGTCGAGATCGGCGACGTCACGCGGCCCTGGCCGTACGACTCCGTGCAGCGGGCACGCGTACCGCCCCTCCCCGTACACGACCATCGACCCGGCGAGCACGAGCCGCCGGACACCGGCCTCGGCCATGGCGGCGAGCAGCACGGCGGTGCCGAGGTCGTTGCGCGAGACGTACTCGGCGGCGTCGGCGACCCCGTTGCCGAGCCCGACCATCGCGGCCTGATGACACACGGCATCCACCCCACCGAGCACCTGCGCGACGGCCACCGGATCCCGTACGTCGGCCGCGGGATCCTCTGCGACATCGAAGACCACGGGCTCGTGCCCCCGCTCCCGGAGAGCAGCGACGACATGGGACCCGATGAACCCGGCACCGCCGGTGACCAGTACACGCATACGGCCACGCTAGCTCGGCGGAGCCGCCGTACCGGGGTGCGACGGCGGTACGTCATGACTCCGTAAGACGGGAGGCGTGAGTCGGACGGGCTTGTGCGTTCGCGGCGGTGAGGAACGTGCTCCAAGCCTTCCTCACGCCGGCATGCGCACTCATCCGCCGGCGACCCCTGAAGTCGTTCCGACAGGAGTTCTCAGGCGTAGGGCGCGGTGATGAACTCGGCCAGGACGGTGCCGCCGGGGTCGAGTGTGCAGAGTCCACGACCGCCGTAAAGATGGTTGATTTCACGCAGACCGCCACGGTTGCGCTTCGGCCACGAGGCAAGGCCTGCTCGATCATCCTCCGCATTACCTCCCGCGTAATCGACCGCCCCGCCCCCGCCCGGCACTCTTGCGGTACCGGAACTCGGGCGGCGCACTCCGTCCGAGCTCCGGGTTCCCAGCGCAGGCCCTACGACCTCGACGGAGGCTGATTCGTCATGTCCGCAACTCTGCTCGCCGGTATCTCCCGCACCACCGAACCGCGCATCATGCTGCGCCGGTTTCTCGCGCTCGACGCCCTGGTGACCGGGGCCAACGGGTTGGCGTACGCCGTGGCTTCCGGGCCCCTCGGGCGGTTGCTCGGGGTCGACGGAGGGGTGGTGCTGGGGCTCGGGGTCTGTCTCACCGTCTATGGGGCCGGCGTGGGGTATCTCGCCGCGCGGGCGCAGCCGCCGGCAGCCGCCGTGAAGGTCGTCGTCGACGCCAACCTCGCCTGGTCGGTCCTCAGCATCGCCGCGCTCGCGCTCTGGCTGGAGCCCAGCACCGCCGGCACCGTGTGGATCCTCTTGCAGGCTCTCACGGTCGCCGCCTTCGCCGTTCTCCAGTGGTCCGCCCTGCGCGCCATGGCCAGGCACTGATCCGGCCCGACGTGCGAGGGTCCCTAGGGCGTCAGGGACTGGAGGTACTTCACCGTCGCGGGGTCCGCCGGGAGCAGTGTTTCGACGGCCAGTTCCGCGACCGTCACGTCCATCGGGGTGTTGAAGGTGGAGATCGAGGAGACGAACGACAGGACGCGGCCCTCGTGCTCGATCCGCAGCGGCAGGGCGAACACCGGACCGGGAGCCGGATCGGCCGGGGGCGGCTCGGCGTCGGTGGGGGCCGGGAGGGGGTAGGCCGCGACCTCGTCGTAGAGCTCGCGCAGTTCCGCGGAGCGGGCCAGGGCGATCTGGCGTTCCATCTGGGCCAGCAGATGGCCGCGCCACTCCCGAAGGTTGCGGATCTTCGGGGCCAGCCCTTCGGGGTGGAGCGTGATCCGCATGGCGTTCAGCGGGGGCGTGAGCAGATGCTCGGGAAGCCCGTCCAGCAGCATCGCGATGCCGCGGTTCGCCGCGACCACGGTGTAGGTGCCGTCCACGATGATCGCCGGGTAGGGCTCGTAGCCGTGCAGCAGCTGTTCCAGGCCCTCGCGCAGAGCGCCCAGCGCCGGATCGTCGAGGGAGGTCTCGGCGTACCGGGGGGCGTAACCGGCCGCCAGTAACAGGGCGTTCCGCTCCCGTACGGGCACCTCCAGGTGTTCCGCGAGGCGCAGGATCATCTCCTCGCTCGGGCGCGAGCGGCCCGTCTCGATGAAGCTGATGTGGCGGGCCGAGGAGTCGGCGCGCAGGGCAAGCTCCAGCTGGCTCACCCGGCGGCGCTCCCGCCAGCCGCGCAGCAGCGGTCCTACTCCTGTGCCGGGCGCAACAGTTGCCATACCAAAACCGTAGTACGGCGCACCGGCCGGAGGCGGCGTCGCCGTCAGCCGCGCGCCTCGCCCAGCAGGGACGCCAGTCCGCTGTCGATGTCGATCGCCCGTGTCTCCAGTTCGGCGGGCACGGTCGCGTACGCGTGCAGGAGGAAGTGACGCAGCCGGCCGGTCGCGAACCGCAGGAGCGCCACTCCCTCGGGGGAGCGCAGTTCGACCATGGTCCGGGTGCGTCCGCACGGCCACACGTGCACATCGCCCGTGCCGGACGGTGTGCGCAGGCCGGCGTCCAGCAGGCTGCGGGCAAAGGTCCAGGTCACCGTGGTGCCGCTGAGGGAGACCGCCGCCGGGAAGACCATCCGGACGGCCAGAGGATCGTCGGCGCGGTAGGTCAGGGTGACCGGTAGGGAAGCGGGCTGCGGGGCGTCGCTGATCAGATGGGCCGGCACGGACTGTTCGACGGTCGGGAACATCGGCATCGCTCCTCTGCGGGTGCTGCGGCTGGCGGCTGTTCAGCTCCTCATGCCTCTACGACGCAGCCGGGGCCCTCACCACTTCTCGACACCACCACTGTCCAATGTGACCTGCATCACATGGGGAAGGCGGGTGGCTGGGCAAGGAGAAGCCCCGGCCAGACGGGGGTTCTGGCCGGGGCGGCAAAGGGGCGGGTGGGCACAGCGATGCGCATCCGCTTATAGGTGAACGGTAAACCATCCTGGGCGGTTCCCGCACGGTGGGTCCGCTGTGACAGGGGTGATGTCTGTTACTGCGCTCCGGCCCGCGGCACCACCGTCGCCAGGACGGAGGGCAGGGGATACCAGTCGGCCGACACCACGCTCGCGCTGCGTCCCGCCAGCAGCCCGACCCGGTCCTGCGCCTGCGTCTCGGTCGGGTTCGTCCCGTCGATGGCGGGCGTCACATTGTGCGCGTCCGTCATCACGACGAGATACCTGTTGCGCTGGTACCAGGCGGTGTCGATGGTCCCACCGGAGTAGGTCCCCGCGTCCCCGTCGAAGAGGACGAACCACGGGCGGATGGTCGTGTCGGCGTACCGCGTGCGCGGGTCGCCGGCGGCCGCGCCGTGCACCGCGGGGAAGGCGGCCGCGTCGCGCAGCCGCCCCGCAGCCGCGAGGGACCTGAGGTGCGTCGCGTACTCGCGGTCGGTCCACAGAGTGTCGAGCGGGTTGCTCTCCTCCACCGTGCCCGGAATCAGCTCGATCACGAACTTGCCCGCGAGCGCGGATCGTATGGGCCAGCCGTTCGTCCGCACCGCGGTGTCGAGATCCGGCTGTCCGGCCGCGAGGTCCGCCGGCCGGTACAGCGCGTCACCGAGCCGGGCCGTGAGGAGGGCGTCCAGCGCGGCGGGGCCGCGCCCGTTCTGCCCCTGGAAGCCGTCCTTCATCTCGATCTTGACGAGGATGGGCCGGTGGCCCGGGTGGGCGTCGTGCCAGGCCTTCATGTCGGACAGGCACCCGCCGAGGTCCTGGTTTCTCGCCTTGGTCCGCAGCTGGTCCGCCGTCGCCGCGTTCTCGCAGTTGTTGTCGTTGCCGAGGGGGTTGCTGTGCGAGACACGCCAGGAGCGCCCGAACACATTGGTCCACACGTCGAGTTCGAGCATGCCGGCGCCGGAGTCGAGCGCATCCGCGAAGTAGCCGTACTTGGTCTTCTCGTACGCGTTGTGCACACCGACCCAGGTCGCGGAGGAGTACGGCAGCTGCCCCGGATCCGCCGCCCGGTCCGTGGCCGCCTGGGCCGGAGCGAGGGCGACGCCGAGCAGACCGGCCGCGACCACTGTCGTCACGGCCGCACGCGAGAGCTTCCCCATGGTGGGTTCCCTGCCTCTGTGTCGATGGCGTCGACGACGCCGGTTCGATCAAGTCGAGCGAAGGCTAGGGGAGTTGGGTGAACCGTGGGGAGACTGGACTCGGCCGTTGAAGGCGTGGAAAGAGGGGGGCGGGGGAGGGGGGAGGACGAAGCCCCCGTGTCACCGCGTACCGGTCCCCGCGGGTGTCGCGTCCCGGCCCGCCCCCACGACGTACGGGGACCGCAGCGCGCGGGAGAGCTGTACGAGGCGCTCGCGCCCCGGACTCAGCGCCGCCGTCAGGGCATCGGCGCCGGCCGGTCCGCGGTCGGCGGCCTCCGGGTCCGTCCTGCGGCGCCGTTCCTCCACCGCGGCCACCACCATCGCGGCGACGCTCACCACGTGGGCCTGCGCGGCCGGTACGCCACGGCCGGTCGCCGACTCGTACGCCCGCTGCCGTGCGAAATCGTCCAGATACGGCTGGAGCCGCAGGAGTTCGTCATGGATGGCCGTCTCGCGGACGGTCAGGCGCAGTTCGGGGTCCGACCACCACGCGACCTGGGGCAGGGGCGTGTGGTCGCCCGGGGTGGAACGCAACTGACGCCACAGCGCCCCGAGTCGGATGTAGGTGATCCACGCCCGGCACACGTCGCTGACCTGCGGACCCAGCAGCGGGAGCAGGAAACCGACGGTGGTGATCAGTCCACCGGCGGCGGCCATCGGCGGCGCCACCGTCGTACTGAGGGCGTCCCAGTCGTGCCCGGCCCACCGGGCGATGACCGCGGTCAGTTTGGTGAGACCGAAGAACAGGTTGAACAGGAACCCGATGACCAGCACGATGAGTCCCACCCGGAGCCACTGGCCCACCTCACGCGCCCAGCGCAGACACATGGCGGTGGTCACCGCGGCGGACACGATGTGCGCCGCGAGATAGATCACGATCATCTCGCGGACGAAGGGTGTGTTCGCGTAGTAGGTGTCGAGGTCCCGCAGCCGCTCGACCGGGGCGTCCCCCAGCGCGAAGAGCACCGGCAGTGCGACGACGGCCGCCGCGTACGCGGTGATCCAGAGGTACGAACTGCGCCGGACCACCTCCTGCGGCCCGCCTCGCCAGTTGACGATGAGCACCAGGCACGCGCAGCTGAAGGCGCACATGATGCAGTAGACGAGCGGGCCCGAGAAGTTCGGGGTGTCGGTCAGCCGGTTGACCGCGGTGATGGTGGGCGGGGCGGCGAAGAAGAAGCAGATGGCCGCCGTGAAGAGCAGGAAGTGGACCGAACGCACCAGGGGGTCGCGCCAACCACGCCACAGGGAGGGAAGTTTGGTGATGAACGCGATGCCCAGCGCGATGGCCGGAAGGTAGTAGTCGGAGTTCCTCATGGGGTCAGGTCCGGCGTCGGCCGAGCGACTGCTGGATGCGCTCGGCCAGTTCGTTGCGCGGCGCGGCGGTGGCCGAGCCCTCCAGCCAGCCCCGCAGATGGGTCCCGAGCTCCAGCCCGAAGGTCTCCGCCTCGGTCTCCTCCGCCTGCCGGAAGTCCGTACGCGCCGCCAGGTTCTGCACGGTGGCATCGATGTCGGCACCGTCCGTGACGAGGCGCGCCGCGACGGACGTGCCGACCTCGCCGTGCTCCGTGTGACTCCCGTGCCCGGCCATCATGTGCCAGACCTCGTGGCCGAAGATGACCAGTTGGTGGAAGGGCCGGGTGTTGGCCTGGACGCAGATGATGTCCCGGTCGACCATGTCCAGGTACAGCCCGCTCGCCGTCTCCGGCGGAAAGTCCACCAGGCGGTGGATCACCGGCCTGCCGCGCCGTTTGCCGAGCTGGGCGCACATGACGGCGAACACCTCGTCGGGTTCGGACGGCCGGGCCTGCTCCAGTGCGCGCGCCAGGTCGTTGCGGAGCTCGCGCATGGCGCTCTTTCGGCTCACTTCACTCCCCCCGGTTGAGAGTTGTCGTCGGGACGGCGGCGGTGCGGCGAACGCCCGCGTGAGACCACACGGTACCGACCCGCTCCGGCCCCTCGCAGCAGCCTGGCGAACCGGGCATGTGTCACGGAGCCTCCGGCGCGGGAGCGTGGTCCGCGCCGGTGTCGGCCGAGGTGAGGATGGCGAGCTCCTCGGACGTCAGCGGCGGTCCCTCCAACTGGGGGCGCAGGGGTCCGCGCAGGGCCGCGAGCAGCACACCGGGCGTGAGCAGCCGGCCGAGCCCGGCCTGCAGAGTCATCACGTCCGAGACCGCCTTGGCCATGTAGTAGGAGCCCGTGGACGTCTCGGCCAGCCGGTTCACATAGCGGCTCAGCAACCGGTCGACGGCGTGCGGCCGCCGGCCCCGGGAGCCGGGGAAGAAGATGTCCTGCCCGGTCGCCAGGGCCCAGGCCACTCCGGCGGGGCGGGCGACGGCCCGCTGGGCCCGGCGGGCGAAGCCGGGTGCCGCGGACCCTGAGCGTCTCAGCTCGGTGCGCAGCGCGAGCGCGCCCAGCGCCGCCACCGACATGCCGTGCCCGTAGACGGGGTTGAGGGCGGTCAGGGCGTCGCCGAGCGCCACATAGCCCTCCGGGGCGTTGCGGACCCTCTCGAAGAGCCGGCGCCGGTTCACGGTGCTGCGCGTCACCGTGATCTCACTCAACGGCTCTGCATGCGCCAGGAGTTCACCCACCAGCGGGTGCCGGACGCTCTTGGCGAAGTCCACGTAGGCCGACTCGTCGTCGGTGGGCCGGCCGCCCCGGGTGCCCGAGAGGCTCACCAGCCACTGCTGGTTCTCGATGGGGATGATCGTGGCGACCTGGCCGGGCCGGGGCAGCCGCGGGTCCGCCTGGATGCTGATGATCGGGCAGTTCTCGCTGCCTTTGGGGGCGCGGTAGAAGCGGCTCGCGTACACGACGCCCGCGTCGACGGTGAGTTCCCGCACGGGTCCGGCGCCCAGCTCCCGCAGCCACTGCGGACCGCGGGAGGCACGGCCGCCCGCGTCGACGACCAGGGTGGCCGCCAGCCGCTGTTCGGTCCCGTCGGCCAGCCGCAGGCGTACGCCGTCGACCTTGCTCGTGTCACCGGTCAGGCCCAGCAGTTCGGCCCGGGAGATCACCTGGATGCGCTCGTCGCGCAGCACCCGCTCGCGAACCGCCCAGTCCAGCAGGTCGCGGCTGCACCCCATGACGTAGTGGGACTCCGGCCAGCGTCGGTACCAGCCCTCCGGCGACAGGGTCACCACACCGGAGGGCAGGGGTATGCGCCGCGCCCCGGCATCCAGCAGTTTGCCCGTCACGCCCGGTACGAGTGCCTCGATGGCGTCGGCGCCCCCGGACCACAGCATGTGAGCATGGCGCGCCTGCGGGAGGCCTTTGCGGGGCTCCGGGCCGCTCGGCAGCACATCGCGTTCCACGATGGTGACGTCGTCCACGAACGCCCGGCATGCGGCCGCGGCCAGCATTCCGGCGAGTCCTCCTCCGACGATGACCGCCCTGCGGGGCGTGCCGGTCCGGGTGGGTCTGGAGGGTTCGCTCATGGGCTGCTGCTTCCGGACAGTGCCGTGCGGCGGCACGCTTCGTGGACGAGTGGCGAGCGGCGCAGCGCACGGGACATCTGCACAAGATCGTCCGCTCGTGTGGAAGGTTGCACGCTTTCCGCGCCTTCGGCAAGGGTTGTCCGCCCCGGATCCGCCGTCTGCGCCTTGCCGGCGACCGCGATCATGGCGGCGTCGGCGACGATCCTCGCCTGGGTGGGGGAGTGCCCCCGCGCCAGTGCGGAGTCGTTGATGTCGCGGTGCAGCGCCTGGTCGAAGTACGGACGCAGATGGATGATGGCGTCGTGGATGGCGGCTTCGCGCTGGGTCAGCCGCAGTTCCAGCGAGGCCCACCGCCCGATGGCCACCCCGGGGGAGCCGTAGCCCGTGGTGCCCCCCAACTCATGTGCCAACGGGCGCAGTTGGCGTAGACGGACGGCCGTACGCCAGCTGATGCCGAGGCGCTGCCCCAGGTGGGGCAGGACGAAGCCGATGCCGATCAGGACGGCGGACGCCGATGCGATGGGGCGGGCCACATCGGTGCTCAGGCTGTCCCAGTCGTGCCCGGCCCACCGTGCCCCGACGGCGCTGAGCTTGGCCGCGTCGTAGCCCAGGTTGAGCAGATAGCCGACGACGATCAGCACGAGACCGACCCGCAGCATGCCACCGACCCGCAGCGACCAGCGCCAGCACAGGACGGTCACCACCACGGCCGCGACGGTGTGAGCCAGCAGATACAGGACGATCATCTCGCGGATGAACGGTGTGTTCGCGTAGTAGGTGTCCAGGTCCCGCAGCCGCTCGACCGGCGCGTCCCCGAGCACGAACAGGGCGTTGAGCGACACGATCACGGCGCCGTAGCCGAAAACGCACAGACGGCAGGCGCGCATCGTCCGGGGGGTCGGGCCGGTGCGCCAGATCAGGACGAGGACGACACAGGCGCCGCTGAACGCGCTCAGCACGCTGTACACCAGCGGCGCCGCGAGGTTCGGGACGCCGGTGACGCGGTTGACCGCGGCGATCACCGGCACCGCACCCAGCAGGAACACCAGGCCCGCCACGAGCAGCAGTCCGCACACCGCCCGCAGGAGTACGTCCTGCGGATTGCGCCGCAACGCCGGCAGCTTCAGCAGGAACGCGGCGAAGACGAAGAGCGCCGGAATCGTCATGCTCAGATCGTCCATGTGCCACCGCCGTGCGTTGTCCGCGGTGGCGGCGTCACGGGCGGAGTGCGGTGCTCGCCCGCGGTCGTGCTCGTGACGGTGCGCCCTCCGTCGTTCACCGTCGTCCCTGGACGCCGTGGCGGCCCAAGGACGCCTGGAGCCGGCCCGCCAAACCCTCCGGAGCCGCGCCGCCGGGATGACCCTCCAGCCACGGACGGAGTTCGGCCCCCAGCATGATGCCGAACAACTCCGCTGCCCTCTCCTCCTTGTCGGCGAAGTCCGTCCGGGCAGCGGCACGCACGATGACCTCCTGGAGATCCCCCTCCTCGGTGACGGACCGCGCCGCGGAGGAGGCGCCCGCGTGTCCAGCCCCGTGCCCGGCGTGCATGTGCCAGATCTCGTGGCCCAGGATGACGAGTTGATGCTGCGGCGCCGCAGCCTCCTCGACCGCGATCAGATCGTGGTCGCCCCGGTCCGCCCAGATCCCGCTCGCCGTTCCCGGCGGGAACGCGACGAAGCGCAGGCGGAGTTCGCGCTGTCGTTGGGCGCTCAGCGTCGCCGCGAGCTCCTCGAACAGGCGCGCCGGATCGGCGGGAACGGGCAGCTCCAGGCTCGTGGACAACTGCGCGCACAACCGGCGCATCTCCCTGGCTCTGCCGCCCACAGCCCACTCCCCGCTCGAAGCCCGCCCCGGCGCGGGCCCACGTCCGGGCCCCGCTCTGCACGGGACAACGCTACTGGCCCTTGCTGTCGCGTTCGAAGAGGGCGTCCAGAGTCTCCCAGAGCAACCGCCTGCTGTCGTCGGACAGCCCCTTCAGTTTCCCCGACCGCAGAGCGATCTCCTGGATGTCGTGACTGGCCATCAGGGCGGTGAGCGGATGCAGTTCCCGCAGGTCCTTCAGGACCGACTGGAGGGCCCGGTCGAGCGCCGGGACCGCCTCGGTCGTCAGGAACCCGGTGGGGACGCCGAAGAACTTCTCGATGCTGAACGCGTGTTGGAGGCCCGGTTTGCCGGTTCCCTTGGCCAGGGGCGTCAGCGACTGCCGCGACGCCCCGAACGACGCGGCGATCTCGGGCAGCGAGTACTCCTTGCCGTCGCCGGGCCGCGGCCGGGTCTCCCGCAGAAACCTGAACCGCTGGCTCACCCGCTCCCCGAGCTCCACCTCTTCGACGGACTCACCATCGAGGAGCGCCGTGACGGTCTCCTCGGGGATGCCGGTCTCGAACGAAAGCGCCGCCGCGTCGAGGACGTCCTCGCGGCGCAGCCCCGCTTCGTCGACGATCGCGTGAATCGTCCTCAGGGTCTCGGCCAGGGCGGCGCGTGCGTCACTCACCGGTGCGTCTCCCTGGGGTTCGAGGACTGATCCGTGCGGTACGGCGGCCGGTCCGGGCGGTGCGGCGGCTGCGCCCGGAGAATATCCGCTCCGGATGTGGGTGAGCCACCGAGGGCGACAGAAATTATTACCCAGCAGGGTAAGAGAAGTTGACATGTGCGTGCCGCGGAGACGAGGATCACGCTGCAGAGTGCAGTCCCAAGTGCTGTCGGCGTGAGGGGGGACATGCCCACACTCAGACACTTGGCCGAGGAATGCTCGGAGCTTCAACTGCGGTTCGTCGAGCGACACGGGGCGCTGCTGGCGGCGACCGAGGTGAGAAGCCTGGTCACTGTCGGGCAGGACGAACTGCTCGCGGTGCGGAGCGATTTCTCGCACTCTGCGGGCGCCCTCGTGGTCCTCAGGATCACCGAGCCGGCGCTCGAGGGGGCCACCGCCTCGGCCGTCGACCGGATGCTGTGCGATCTCGCGCAACACAAGGCGGCCGGGCTGGTGGTGGCCGTTGTCTCGCACGGCCCACGGGTCTGCCCCGCCGCGACCCGCAGCTTCGCCGGCCGTATGGGCGTCCCGCTGCTCACGACCACCGCCGAGCCCGCGGCCTGGGAGAGCGCCAAGGACGGCATCCGCGCATCCCGTGCCCGCGCGGGCACTGCGAAGCCGCCCGCATGACGTTCCGCCACGCCACCGTGCTCGGATCCGCGGGCGACGCACGGCGGATCTCCGAGCAACTGCGCGCGGCGGGTGCGGATGTCGGCACCTGGATCCTGCCGGAAGAACTGGGCGCCGGCGAGGCCGCCGCGATCGCGCTGAAGGCGGGCCGGGGTGGGGAGTGGACGGACCGGCTGGCCGGGACGGAGATCACCGTGACCGTGTGCCGCAACCCGGAGATCCTCGTTGGGGCCGTCGTCCCCTATGTACTGCCGCAGCTGCCCATCGGTTCCGTCTGGCTCCAGATGGGCCGGACCAGCGACGACGAGCGGGAACGCCTCGCGGACGCGGCCGCCGATCACGAGATCGGCTTCCTGTGCGCCGGGCCGCGGGGCGAGCCGGCTCAGGGGCTGGCCGCGAGATGGACCATCCCCCGGCTCTTCGCCCGCGAGCCGTTCCTGTCCGCGGGCCTGGCAGGTGAACCGGGGGACCTGCCGCCGTCCGGGGAGCTGTGGTGCTCGGCTCGGGGCCCGGCAGCGTGCCCGGCCTCCGGTGGGCGTGACCCGCTGCGCGGCGCCGGTCCGGGGAGCTGTGGGTGCTCGGTGCGACACCCCGGCTCCGACAGGGCTGACCCCCTGCGCGTGCGTCCCGCGCTCCTTCGGGGCACCATGGCCGCATGCTGCTGGCTCGAGTCGCCGACGTGTCCAGGGACGTGGCCGCCACTTCGGCACGCTCACGGAAGATCGCACTCCTCGCCGAGCTGTTCGCGGACACCCGGCCCGAGCATGTCGCGCTCGTGATCTCGTATCTCTCCGGGCGGGTCCCGCAGGGCCGCATCGGAATCGGCTGGAGCGTGCTCAAGGAGCGTCCTGCGCCCGCGGAGACCGCCGCGCTCACCGTTCCCGAGACCGATGCGGCACTCACCGCGCTCGCCGGACTCCAGGGCGCCGGCTCCCAGAACGAGCGCAAACGCCTCGTCCGCGATCTGATGGCGGCCTCCACGGCCGAGGAGCAGCAGTTCCTGACGCGTCTGCTGACGGGCGAGGTGCGGCAGGGCGCGCTGGACGCCGTGGCCCTGGAGGCCGTCGCCAAGGCCGCGGGCGCCCCCGCCGAGGACGTACGCCGGGCGGTGATGCTGGACGGATCGCTGCCGCGCGTCGCGGGCGCGCTCTTCGCCGACGGGCCGGCGGCGCTCGCGGAGTTCCGGCTGCGCGTCGGCAGCCCCGTGCAGCCGATGCTCGCCCACACGGCGAAGTCGGTCACCGAAGCCGTCATGACCCTCGACGCGCCCTGCGTGGTCGAGGAGAAGCTCGACGGCATCCGCGTCCAGGTGCACCGCAGCGGCGACGAGATCAGGATCTACACCCGCTCACTGGACGACATCACCGACCGGCTTCCCGAAGTCGTCGACTCCGCAAGGAAGATGACGGGGGATCGGTTCATCCTCGACGGCGAGGTGATCGCACTCGACCGGGACGGCCGCCCCTTCTCCTTCCAGGAGATCGCCTCCCGCGTCGGCTCCCGGGTCGACGTCGACGCGGCCCGCGCCACGCTGCCCGTCTCTCCCGTCTTCTTCGACGTACTGGCGGCCGACGGCGAGGAGACACTCGACCTCCCGGGCGGCGAACGGCACGCCGTCCTCGCCCGCCTCGTGCCGGAGCCCATGCGGGTCCGCCGCCATGTCGTCGCCGACCCCGGCGACACCGAACAGGTCGCCGCCGCCGAGGAGTTCTTCGCCGAGACACTGCGCCGCGGTCATGAAGGCGTCCTGGTCAAGGCACTCGACTCCGCCTATGTCGCGGGCCGGCGAGGCCGCTCATGGCTGAAGGTCAAGCCCGTCCACACCCTGGACCTCGTCGTCCTGGCCGCCGAATGGGGGCACGGACGCCGCACGGGCCTGCTGTCCAACCTCCACCTCGGCGCCCGCGCCTCCGACGGTACGTACGTCATGCTCGGCAAGACCTTCAAGGGGCTGACCGACGAGATGCTGCGCTGGCAGACGGACCGGCTGCGTGAACTCGCCGTCGACGACGACGGGTTCACCGTCCGGGTCCGTCCCGAACTGGTCGTGGAGATCGCGTACGACGGAATCCAGCGTTCTCCCCGCTATCCCGCGGGCGTCACGCTCCGCTTCGCCCGGGTGCTGCGTCACCGCACCGACAAGCCGGCGCAGGAGGCCGACACCATCGAGCAGGTCCTCCGGTCCCGGGGCTGAGCGGCGCGGTCAGCGCGTGCCCAGCACCTTCTCGGCGAAGGCCGTCAGATTGGCGACCGTTCGGTCGATGCGCTCCTGCTCGGTGATGGTCTCCGCGTCCACCCCGGTCCGCAGCTTCGGCTGCCGTTTGCCGCGGATGTAGAGCGAGCAGGCGAGGTCGGAGCAGAGGTAGGTGCCCACGGTGTTCCCGCCCCGCCCCGCCGCGCCCGCCAGGGGTGCGGCGAACAGGGTCACCCCGGACGACGCGTGCGGTGTGAGGCACACATGGCACATGCTCGACTTGATGGCGCTGGTCCGCCCGGCGGAGGGCACCCGGAGCGTGATGCCCACCGGGCCGTCCGCACGGGGGAGCACGACGTGGGCCCGCAGCGGAGCCCCCGGATCGGTCCAGCCCAGAAAGTCGAGATCGCCCCAGGGCAGTTGCCCGAAGTCGGCGGGGAGCTTCAGGCGGGTCGCCTCGCCCTTGGTGCAGTTGACGAACGAGCCGCGAATCTGTTTTTCGGTCAGCGCTTCCACCGGTGGAAGGTACACAGATCGCGTGGGAGTGGGCATCCCCTTTATGGTGGCCGAAGCCGCCTCCGCCCACTCATCCGCAGCCGAAGGGACCCTGGTCATGGCCACAGAGCCGCTGTCGCAGAAGGAGATCGAGGACAGGCTGGCGGAGCTGCCCGGCTGGTCGCTGGAGGGAGACCGCATCGCCCGGTCCTACCGGCTCGCCGACCACTTCGCGGCCACCGCGATGGTCGTGCACATCGCGCGGGTCCAGCAGGAGCTGGACCACCACTCCGACCTGACGCTCGGCTACAACAGCGTCTCGCTGACGGTGCACACCCACAGCGCGGGCGGGGCGGTCACCGAGAAGGACTTCACACTGGCGCGACGGGTGGAGCAGCTCGCGCCCGGGCACGGCGCGAGCTGATCCCGGAGCGTGCCGGGCACGACCGCGGTCCGGCCGGCCCGGCAGCCGCGTCGCCAGGCCCGCGGTCCGGCACCGTCGCCGAGCATCGGCCGCGCCGGCGACACCGGCCGAGCAGGTGAACCGGCCGCGCCGAAAACACCAGCCGCGCAGGTGAAACCTGCCGCGCCGAAAACACCAGCCGAGCCGAGCCGAAACACGCGTCGAAAGCACGAGCCGTGCCGGCGACACCGGCCGCGCCGACAACGTCAGCCGCCGACATCAGCCCGGCCGGCGGAACGCGCCCGCCCCGGCACACCGCCTAACCCGGCCGCGACATGTCCATCACCCAGTTCGTCACCCAGGTCCGCTCCCCGTCGACCGAGAACGCCTGCTCCCAGCGCGCCGTCGTGTCGCTGATGCCGGACCAGACGAACCGCACCCGCACGTCCTTCCCGTCGTGCGTGTCGTCCCCGTGGAACTCACCGCGCCCGTCCTCGCCGAAGCGCCCCACCACCGGCGGGAACAGCGCGCCGGAACGGTCGTTCGCCCAGTACAGCGACCACTCGTCGCGGTCCGGGTTGTACAGCCGCAGCGTCAGACCGCGGAACCCCAGCGACGGGAAGACGATCTCGTCGACGTTCGCCCCGCCGTCGAAGTGACGTGACGCTTGGCTCATCGCCGTGAACTCCTCCCACGCGCTCGTCCCGTCCAGGAAATCCGTGCGGCGGCGGTTCGCGACGACCCACTCACCGACCAGGAAGTCGAAGTCCGTCGTGCTCATGAGCGCCCCCCGGTCGTTCCCTCGGTCAGCGAGTCGGCGAGATAGGCGTCCAGATCGGGAACGTCGGGCGTGAGCACATGCCGTACCCAGGCGTCCCGCTCGTGCACCACCGGCGGCAGCTCGTACACACAGCCGATCCAGGGCTTGGACAACCTGATGAAATGGGTCGGATCACGGTCCGGGCAGTCCAGCACGGGCTGTCCGGCCGCCGCGCCCGCGAAGTGCACGGCGTTGTCCCAGACCCAGCTGTACGCGTTGAGGTACGCGCCGTCGTCCTCTCCCCTGTGGAGGACGACGAACGCGGCCGCAGGCGTACCGTCCGGCTCCGGCAGCAGTGTCGGCAGGATCTCGTACGCGGCCTTCTCGACCGCGGGCTCCATCCCGGCCGGGTCCCTCGTGACGTGGTAGCGCTTGATCCGACGGCCGCCCACCTCGATCGGTGGCGGCACGAACAGCAACTTCTCGGCGAAACTCATGGGCAGGACGCTAGAGCCGCTTCACTGACATCCTGTGTCAGTGAAGTCCAGCCGTCTTGTGTCGATCCTTCTGCTGCTCCAGACCCGGGGCCGGATGACCGCCGCCGCCCTCGCGCAGGAGCTGGAGGTGTCGGTCCGGACCGTCTACCGGGACATCGAGGCTCTGCACGCGTCCGGTGTCCCGCTGTACGGGGACGCCGGCCATGCCGGTGGCTACCGACTGCTCGACGGCTACCGCACCCGGCTGACGGGGCTGTCCGCCGGCGAGGCGGAAGCCCTGTTCCTGTCCGGCGTCCCGGGACCCGCCGCCGAACTCGGCCTCGGCTCGGACCTCGCCGCCGCCCAGCTCAAACTGCGGGCCGCGCTGCCCGCCGAACTGCGCGACCAGGCCGACCGGATGCGCTCGCGCTTCCATCTGGACGCACCCGGCTGGTACGCCCCCGACGAAGCGGTGCCGTATCTGACCCAGGTCGCCGAGGCGGTCTGGCACAGCCGGGTGATCCATGTCCGCTACCGCCGCTGGAAGGAGCCGACCGATGTGGACCGCCGTCTGGAACCGTACGGTCTGGTGCTCAAGGCGGGGCGCTGGTACGTCGTCGCGGCCCCCGGTCCGCGCACGTACCGCGTCGACCAGATCCTTCGACTCTCCTGCGACGGGAGCGTGTTCGAACCGCCGCCCGGGTTCGATCTGGCCGCCCACTGGCAGCGCCACCAGGCCGATTTCCACGCCCGGCTGTACAGCGGCCGGGCGCTCGTGCGGATCTCGCCCGCCGCCGAGGGACTGACCGGGCCCGTGGCGCAGGCGCTCGCGGACACCGGCACGGCCGAACCGGACGGCTGGATCCGCGCGTCGCTCCCCATCGAGTCGCTCGATCACGCCCATCGCGAATTCCTGGCGCTGGGCACGGGCATCGAGGTCCTCGAACCCGACGAACTCCGTGCCCGGATGGCGGGGACGGTCCGCGAGCTCGCGGCACTCTACGCCGGCGGCTGACCGGCGGCGTACCGACCGCGCTCGTCCCCCGGGACCGCAGGCCTCACGCCGCCCAGGCGCCGGCCTTCGCCGCGTCCCGGGCGTAGTCCGCGAAGTCCCTCGGCGCACGGCCCAGTACCTGCCGGACGCCGTCCGTGGTCGAGGCGTTGTGCCCGTCCATCAGCATCGTGAACAGCTCGACCAGCCACTCCGCGTCCTGCGCGGGAAGCCCGACCTGCTGGAGCATCCCCTGGTACTCCTCGCCGGACACCGGCACATAACGCACCTCGCGGCCGGTCGCCCGCTCGATCTCCTCGGCCGCCTCCTGGAAGGTCAGCAGCCGCGAGCCCGTCACCTCGTACGTCTCGCCGATGTGGCCCTCCTCGGTGAGGACGGCGACCATCACGTCCGCCAGGTCGTCCGCGTCGATGAACGGCTCGGCCGTGCCGCCCGCCGGGAAGACGAGCTCGCCGTGGGCCACACCCTCGGCCATCGGGCCCTCACTGAAGTTCTGCGCGAAGAAGCTGGCGCGTACGACGGTGAGCGGCACGCCCGCCTCGCGCAGCGCGCTCTCGGCCTTCACGGCCTCCGGCTCGCCACGGCCGGAGAGGAGCACCAGTCGCCCCGCGCCGGCCGCGGCCGCCGCCTGCCCGAAGGCCCGCATCGCCTCGGTGGCGCCGGGACCCGCGAGGTCGGGGTAGTACGTCACATAGGCCGCGTCCGCGCCACCGAGCGCCGGGGCCCAGGTCGAGGGGTCCTCCCAGTCGAAGGGGACCGCGCCGCGGCGCGAGCCCGCCCGCACCCGCACCCCGCGCTCCGTGAGCCGCTCCGCCACCCGGTGACCCGTCTTGCCCGTGGCCGCCGTCACCAACACCGTTTCCTGCTTCGGGTTCTCTGTCATGCGTCCAGATTCGCGGCCGCGCTCTGGACTCTCCATGCTGCAAAGGCTCAATGACATGTTTCTGCGTCTACGCTGGAGTCATGGACGCTCTTGCCGGGCTGCTCGACGGACCGCGTGCCCGAGGCGCTTTCCTGCTGCGGATGGTGATGGAGCCGCCCTGGTCCGTGCGGATCGAGGACCAGGCCCCACTCTCGCTGATGTGTGTCACCGAGGGGCAGACGTGGATCAGCTCGGACGCCGGCGACGAGGTGCTGCTGCGGCCCGGTGACGTGGCGATCGCCAGGGGACCGGGCGGCTACACCGCGGGCGACGACCTGCGGACCGAGCCGCTGGCGCTGATCGGCCCCGGCGGCACCTGCCACACCCTGCGCGGCGAACCGCTCGCCATCTCCATGGCGCTGGGTGTGCGGAGCTGGGGCAACGACCCGCACGGCTCGTCCGTGATGCTGGTCGGCACCTACCAGATGAAGGGCGAGGTCTCGGCGAGACTGCTGGACGCCCTGCCCCCGCTGGTCCATCTCACCGCCGACGAGTGGAACTGCCCCCTCATGCCGGTCCTCGACGACGAGATCTCACGGGACGAGCCCGGCCAGAGCGTGGTGCTCGACCGGATCCTCGACCTGATGCTCATCGCCGTCCTGCGGGCATGGTTCTCCCGGCCGGACGCGAAGGCGCCCGCCTGGTACGTGGCCATGGGCGACCCCGTGGTGGGCCGCGCGCTGCGCCTGCTCCAGGACGATCCCGCCCACCCCTGGACGGTCGCGTCCCTCGCCGCCAAGTGCGGGGTGTCACGCGCTCAACTGGCGCGCCGCTTCCACGAGTTGGTGGGCGAGCCGCCGATGGGCTATCTCACCACCTGGCGGCTCGACCTGGCGGCGGACCTGCTGCGCGAGAGCGATGCCACCATCGAGGCGGTGGCCAGGAAGGTCGGCTACAGCGGTTCCTTCGCGCTGAGCGCCGCCTTCAAGCGGGTCCGCGGGATGAGCCCGATGACGCACCGCGCGAACAGTGTTTTGCCGTAACCGCAACAAGGCTCGCCGAATCGGCACCGGCGCGACAGGGTGAGGACATGAGCAGTCACCACCACGACAAGAGCCACATCGACTGGGACGAGATGAGCCCGCTGCTGGAACGCGGCGCGGAGCTCCAGGGACCCGTGAACCGCCAGGCCGTGGCCTGGCTCGGAGAGCAGGTGCCGGCGGCGGGCGTCCGGCGGATCCTCGACATCGGCAGCGGACCGGGGGTGATGAGCCTGGTACTCGCCGAGGCCTTTCCGTACGCCGAGGTCGTGGCGGTCGATGCGACCGTCCCGCTCCTGGAACTCGCACGGGCCCGTGCCGAGCGGGCCGGCCTCGGCGGCCGGATCTGTACCCTGCACGCCGAACTGCCCGACGACTTCGCCGCGTTGGGCGAGGCGGACCTGATCTGGGCGGGCTCCTCGTTGCACCACATCGGCGACCAGCGCGCGGCTCTCGCCGGCTTCTCCCGGCTGCTGCGCCCGGGCGGCCTGCTGGCCGTGGTGGAGGGCGGACTGCCCGCCCGCCATCTGCCGCGCGACATCGGCATCGGACGGCCGGGCCTTGAGGCACGCCTGGACGCGGCCGCCGCCGAGTGGTTCCTCGGCATGCGCGCCGAACTGCCGGGTGCGAAGGACGAGATCGAGGACTGGCGGGCGCTGATGGCGGCGGTGGGCCTCACACCGAGCGGCACACGGTCCTTCCTCCTCGACATCCCCGCGCCGGTGCCCCGGACGGTACGCGAGCAGCTGGCCTCGGCCTTCGCCTGGCAACGGAAGGTGCTGGACGGGCTGTTGGCTCCGGACGACGTCGCCGTACTGGACCGGCTGCTCGACCCGCACGACGAACACGGTCTGGCGCGCCGCCCGGACGCCTTCATGCTCACCGCGCGCACGGTGCACACCGCCCGGCGCGGCTGACGGCCGCGGGCCCGGTCACGGGCAGGGTTCGAGCCGCCACCACTGACCGGGCGAGTCGGTGTCCTCCCACTGCCGCACGCGTGCGCCGTCCTCGGTGCTGCCGTCGGCGACTTCGAGGAGTAGTCCGCTGATGAGGCTGACGATGGTGACGGTGCCCGGCGCGTCGAGATGCCGCTCGATGATCCACTCCTGGGCGCCGAAGTTGTTGGGGCGCCACTGCTGGATACGGGCACCGTTCTCGGTGGAGGCGTCGGCGACGTCGAGCCGTTTGCCGCTGACGACGCTCACGAAGTGGTGGAGTCCGCTGCCGTTCGGCACCGGGTCGATCTGCCACTGCTGTCCGGGGGCGCCGGTCTCCTTGCCCTGCTGGACGACGGCCCCACTGCCCCGGACCCCGCCGTACACCTCCAGGAGCAGCCCGCTGCCGACGTTGCGCACCAGATGACGGCCAGGTCTGAAGGGACCGCTCAATTTCCCGTACTCCTTGTCCGGCGCCGTGACGTTCACGCGGAACGATCGTACGAGAGGGGCGCCGAGGACATGGACGAGAGGGGCGCGGGAGGGCATACGGAATGCCCTCGTCGCCGCTGCCGCGGCCGACGAGGGCATTGTCCGTCTCCGGGGAGGGACCGGATCAGCGCACCGTGACGGTGAAGGGGGCCGACGCCATGCCGCCGCCGACGATGCGCAGCGTGTTGCGGCCCTTGAAGCCGAGGTAGACGCGCATCTTGTAGGTGGCCTTGCGCGTGGTGTTCATCGACGCGGGGAGGGTCGTCCAGTGACCGCCCTGCCGCTGCTGGAGACGCACACGGGTGCCGGGGGGAAGCTGCTTGGCCGACCCGTACACACGGAACTGCTGCCACGCGGCGACGCCGCGCTTGGTGGCTCTCGCCGTGAGGGCCGGGCGTTCGTCGCGTCCGTTGTCGCGAGCGGTCACGGTCTTCGAGGGTGCCGAGTCGACGACGGCCATGGAAACGCCGATCGACCCGGCCAGCAGAGCGGCGGTGGTGATGCCGGTGACGGTTGCCTTCTTGATGCGCTCCATCGGACTGCCTCCAGGGGTGCAGGTTCGTTCGGAGCACCAAAAGTAGGCATACCGCCAGTAAATATGACGAGACGACGCGCATGCGGTGAAAGGAATACCACGACCGGCGGAAGCCCGCCATTCGGGGAGGGCCGTTCCGGGGATCCGAAGGCCGGGGGCGGCCCAAAACGGCGAAGCGCCGCCCGGCGGGAGCCGGACGGCGCTGAGCGCTCGGGGCGCGGGTGGAGATCAGCCGGCGTTGTACGTCGCCGGGTCCGGGCCCAGTCGCTTCCCCTCGTCCAGGGCCGCGAAAGCCGCCAGGTCGTCGCCGTCCAGCTCGAAGTCGAAGACGTCGAGGTTCTCCCGGATGCGCGAGGGGGTCACGGACTTGGGGATTGCCACATTGCCGACCTGGAGGTGCCAGCGGAGCACCACCTGGGCCGGCGTGCGGTCGTGCTTCCGGGCGACGGCGACCACCGTCGGGACATCCAGCAGGCCCCTGCCCGAGCCGAGCGGGGACCACGCTTCGGTGGCGATGCCGTGCTGGGCGTGGACGTCGCGCGACGCGGTCTGCTGAAGCTGGGGATGCAGCTCGATCTGGTTCACCGCGGGCACGACCGAGGTCTCCGCGATCAGGTGCTCGAGGTGCTCCGGAAGGAAGTTGGAGACACCGATGGCCCTGGTGCGGCCGTCCGCGAGAAGCTTCTCGAAAGCCTTGTACGTCTCCACGTACAGACCCCGCGAGGGCAATGGCCAGTGGATCAGATACAGATCCACGTGGTCGAGGCCGAGCTTCGTCAGCGAGGTGTCGAAGGCGCGGAGCGTCGCGTCGTAACCCTGGTCGCCGTTCCGCAGCTTGGTGGTGACGAAGAGGTCCTCGCGCGGGATGCCGGACTCGGCGATGGCGCGTCCGGTGCCCTCTTCGTTCCCATAGGCCGCCGCGGTGTCGATGCTGCGGTAACCGGCTTCCAGAGCAGTGGAAACCGTCTGCGTCGCCTCGTCGTCCGGTACCTGCCAGACACCGAACCCGAGCTGCGGCATCTCGACGCCGTTGTTGAGGGTGATGGAGGGGACCTTGCTCACGAGCGGTCGATCCTTACGTCGTCGGTTGGTACTCCCATCGTCAACGATCAACCTGCCGAGCGCATTCCCGCCAGGGAAGTTGGCCGATACGGCTCCGGCGTTCTCGGTCCGGACCATTGACCGCGTTCCGTCAAGGCGGAACGCTATGGCACATCACTGAACGCCGGTCGCTCATGTGAACGGTGATTCAGCTGCACCACCCTGTGTCACCGAGCAGCAGACCCTGAATCGATCCTGACCCCCACACCTCAGGAAGGCAGGCACCGCTCATGAACGACACCCAGGAAACACCGGAGGAGACGGTCCCCTGGCAGGCTCCCGAGTTCGAGGTCGTCGAGACCGCGCTCGAAGTCACCGCCTACGCCCTCACCGACCGGTAGCCCCGCCGCCATGCTGCTGCAGGTGCTCGGCACCGCGGCGGGCGGCGGACTGCCCCAGTGGAACTGCGCGTGTCCCGGCTGCGCCGGGGCGCGCGCGCACCCGCACCGGCGCCGCCGCCACGCCTCACTCGCCGTGTGCGCGGACGAGGGCAGCTGGTTCCTCGTCAACGCCACCCCCGACATCGGCGACCAGATCGAGGACAGCCACACCCTCCGGCCCGGCCCCGGCCCACGCGAATCGCCCGTCACGGGAGTGGTCCTCACCGACGCCGAACTCGACCACACCCTGGGCATCGCCCGGCTGCGCGAGGCGGACGGCTTCGGCATCCTCGCCACCGGACCCGTACGGGAGGCACTGCTCCGGCGCTTACGGCTGGGCGAGGTGCTCTCCCCCTACACCCGCATCGAATGGCGGGAGCTGACCACCGAGACGGCCTCCCTCCACAAGTGCGGCACCGTCGACATTGCCGCCGTCCCCGTCTCGGCCAAACGGCCGCGGTACGCCGTCGGCACCGGCCCCGACGACCCGACCTGGGTGGTCGCCCTGCGGCTGCGCGACAGGGCGACCGCCCGCAGCCTCCTGTACGCACCGGCGCTCGCCCGCTGGACCGGCGAGTTCCAGGAAGCGGCCGAGGCAGCCGACTGCGTCATCGTCGACGGAACGTTCTGGGACGACGAGGAGCCCCTGCGCACGGGGATCTCCTCGGGGACCGCGACCGCCATGGGGCACCTGCCCATCGCGGGACCGGGCGGCACCGCGGAGCGCCTGGCCGGCCTGCGCGCCCGCTGCCTGTACACACACCTGAACAACACCAACCCCCTCGTGGATCCGGACGCCGCGCAGCACGACCAACTCGGCGCATGGGGACTCGAGGTCGCCGCCGACCGAATGGTGATCGAGCTGTGAGCGCAGTCGCCCCGCCCTCCACGGGCACCGGCGAGCTGTGGAGCGCCGAGGAGTTCACCGCACGCCTGCGTGCCGTGCCCGCCGAGCGCTACCACGACCGCCATCCCTTCAACGTCCGCATGCACCAGGGCCACCTCAGCCGCGCAGAACTGCGGCGGTGGATCGTCCACCGCTTCCACTACCAGCGCCACATCCCGGTCAAGGACGCCCTGATCGTCGCCGCGTTCGACGACCCCGCGCTGCGCCGCTCGTGGCTGCGCCGGATCCAGGACCACGACGGGCTCGTCGAGGGGGAAGGCGGCATCGAGCGCTGGCTGCGGCTCGGCGAAGCCGCCGGCATCGACCGGCAGCGCCTCACCTCGGGCGCCGAAGTGCTCCCCGGCGTCAGGCTCGCGGTCGAGGGATACGTCAACTTCTGTCGGCTGCGTCCACCTCTCGAAGCGGTCGCCTCCTCGCTCACCGAACTCGCGGCCCCCACCATGATGCGCACCCGCATCAACGCCTTCGAGCGCCACTACCGGTGGATCGACGCCGACGGTCTGGCCTACTTCCGCGACCGGATCGGACAGGGCAGTCGCGACAGTCAGGAGGCCCTCGCGCTGGTCCTCGGCTGGGCCGACACGCGACGCGGTCAGGAGGCGGCGGTCGCCGCGCTCCGGTTCAAATGCGAGGTGCTCTGGTCCCTGCTCGACGCGGTCGACCGGGCGGGGGAGAGCACATGACCGACAACGCCGCCGCCCCATAGGGCGTGAGAGGAACGAACGGGACCGGCGGGGGCCCGGTCGGCACCTGGAAACCGGTGCTGTCACGGTCGGTGGTCTTCCGGCACGACCGGGTGCGCGGCACCGACCTGCTCGTCCTGCCGGAACGCGTGGTCGTGCTGCGCGGCCACGCCGGGGACATCGTCCGTCTCTGCGACGGCGAACGGAACGTCGGCACGATCGTGGCCGAACTGGCCGCACGGCACCCGGGAGCGCCGGTGGCCGACGACGTCCCGCAGTTCCTGGAACGGATGCGCAAGGAGGGCTGGATCAGGTGACCGGAATCGAACCACCTTGGGCCCTGCTCGCCGAGCTGAGCCATGGCTGTCCGCTGCACTGCGTCTACTGCTCCAACCCCCTCGAACTCATTGGTCGGTCGCGTGAACTGACCACAGAGCAGTGGGCGGACGTCTTCCGACAGGCTGCCGAGCTGGGCGTTGTGCAGAGTCATCTGTCGGGGGGCGAGCCGCTGCTGCGCCGCGATCTCACCGAGATCGTCGCGGCGGCTGACGGCGCCGGCGTTCACACCCAGCTCGTCACCAGCGGCGTCGGACTCCATGAGCAACGCCTCGCGGCGCTCGTCGCAGCGGGGCTGCGCAGTGTGCAGCTTTCCGTGCAGCACGCCGACCCCACGGCGTCCGAACGCATCGCCGGAGCACGCTCGTTCGCCGCGAAGGCACGAGCGGCGCGTCTGGTGCGCGAGGCGGACCTGCCGCTCGGTCTCAACGTCGTCCTCCACCGCGACAATCTCGACTCCCTCGACGCACTGATCGAACTCGGCCTCGCCTGGGGCGCGGAGCGGATCGAACTCGCCAACACCCAGTTCTACGGCTGGGCGCTGCGCAACCGGGACGCCCTGCTGCCGGCCCGACGGCAGATCGCCGAGGCGGTGGCCCGCGTCGAACGGTGGAGGCCGCGGCTCGTGGGCCGGATGGACCTGGTGTGGGTCGGGCCCGACTACGTGGACGGCAAGGCCAAGCCCTGCATGGGCGGCTGGGGCGCGCGCTCGCTCACCGTGGCACCGGACGGGACGGTGTACCCCTGCCCGGCGGCCGCCGCGCTGCCGGGTCTGGACGCCCCGAACGTCAAGGACCACTCCCTGGAGTGGATCTGGCGCGACTCGAAGGCGTTCAACGCCTACCGCGGCGAGGGCTGGATGCGGGAGCCGTGCCGTGGCTGCGAGCTGCGCACCCAGGACTTCGGCGGGTGCCGGTGCCAGGCGTACGCCCTCACCGGCGAGGCCACCCGCACGGACCCGGTCTGCTCGCTCGCTCCCGACCACGCTCTCGTACGCGATCTCGTCGACCGCACGCATCTGCCGGAGCCCGCTGCCGCCCCCGCGTACGTCTACCGCGCGGAAAAGCCGCCGTCCACGGTCTCGGCGCCCGTCCCGTCCTGAACGAACGACTCGCAACTCGCAACGGCTCGCGATGACTCGCAGTGAGGGGAAGGACAGATGACCGCATCACGCAGAGCAGTCCTTGGAGCGGCACTCGGCGGCGCCGTCGCGGCCGGGCTGCCCGGACTCATGTCACAGGCCGCCGCCGCCGGCTGGCAGCTGCGCTGGTCCCCGTCGGCACGCACCGACAAACTGCGGGCCTTCGAGACCATCGAGGACGACCGGGCCGACTCGCACACGTCGGCCGCGCCCCACATCACCACCGAAGGCGACAACTTCCGTTTCACCATGCACACCGTGGACCGCGACACCGCGACGGACCGGCAGCGCCACGAGGTCACCGGCTGCCGCAACGGCAGCTCGTCGCTTCAGTGGACGTCGGGCCAGACCTGGCGGGTCACCTACCGCATGTTCATCCCGAGCACGCTGAAGGCGACCACCAGCTTCACGCACATCATGCAGATGAAGCAGCCGGGCACCGGGTCGTCCCCGATCGTCGTGCAGTCGCTGCGCCGGGTGAACGGCGTACAGACCATCGAGCTGAAGGTCATATCCGGTGATGTCCTCGTCGGGCGGACCAACCTCGAACCGCTGCACAACAAATGGATCGACGTCGACTTCCAGATCAGGATCGGCAACGGCACGGCCGGCTCCGTCCGCTGGATCCTCAAGAACGGCGGGACCACCGTGATCGACGCGTCGAAGTCGGGTGTCGACACCTTCCTCGCGGACCGGGTGCGCCCCAAGTGGGGTATCTACCGCTCCCTGGGCGACAGTTCGGGCTCACTCCAGAACTGCCACATGCTCCTCACCGAGATGCGCGGCTATCAGCTCGTCTGAGGATGGGCGTCGGTACGGCGAAGGCGTACGACAGCGGCACGTACGGCCGGCTGCGCGCGGTGACCGAGCTGCCCGGCGCCGGGCGGTTCGCGATGCCGAGCCGGCCAGTTCGCCGTGCCGCGAGCCGGCCAGTTCGCCGCGTCGTCAGCGGTAGAGCGCGTCGACCTCGACCGCGTACGCCGCCTCGATCGCCTTCCGCTTCAGCTTCAGCGACGGGGTGAGCAGTCCGTGCTCCTCGCTGAACGGGTGGGCCAGGATGCGGAACGTGCGGATCGACTCCGCCTGCGAGACCAGGGTGTTGGCGGCCACCACGGCCCGGCGGACCTCCATCTCCAGATCCGGGTCACGCACCAGATCCGCCGGTGCCAGCGGTGCCTTGTCCTGCATCGCCAGCCAGTGGTCGACCGCCTCCTGGTCGACGGTGACCAGCGCCGCGATGTAGGGACGGTCGTTGCCGACCACGATGCACTGGTTGATCAGCGGATGCGCCCGTACGCGCTCCTCCAGCCCCACCGGCGACACACTCTTGCCGCCGGAGGTCACCAGGATCTCCTTCTTGCGGCCCGTGATCGTCAGATAGCCGTCCTCGTCCAGCGCCCCGAGGTCGCCGGTCGCCAGCCAGCCGTCGTGCAGCACCGCGTCGGTCGACTTGGGGTCGCCCAGATAGCCCGCGAACACGTGCTGGCCGTGAAGCCACACCTCGCCGTCCTCCGCGATGTGGACCGTGGTTCCAGGGATCGGCTGGCCGACCGTGCCGTAGCGGGTGCGCTCCGGGGGGTTCGCCGTCGCCGCGGCGCTCGACTCGGTGAGTCCGTAGCCCTCGAAGACGGTGACTCCCGCCCCCTCGAAGAAGAGACCGAGCCGCCGGTCCATGGCGGAGCCGCCGGACATGGCGTGGCGCACCCGGCCGCCCATCGCGTCGCGGACCTTGCCGTACACCATCTTCTCGAAGAACTGGTGCTGCATCCGCAGCCCGGCGGACGGGCCGGGGCCCAGGCCGAAGGCCCTGTGTTCCATGGCCTCCGCGTAGCGCACCGCCACATCGACGGCCTTCTCGAACGGGCCCGTCTTCCCGTCGATCTCCGCCCTGCGGTGCGCCGCGTTGTAGATCTTCTCCAGGATGTACGGCACCGCCAGGATGAACGTCGGTCTGAACGCCACCAGATCGGGCAGCAACGCCTTCGCCTGGAGCACCGGCTGGTGGCCGAGCTTGACCCGGCCGCGGATCGCCGCGATCTCCACCATGCGGCCGAAGACGTGGGCGAGCGGCAGGAACAGCAGTGTCGCGGCCTCGTCACCCGGTTTGGAGTGGAAGACCGGTTCCCAGCGCTTGATGAGGGTGTCGGTCTCGAACATGAAGTTGGCGTGCGTGATGACGCAGCCCTTCGGACGACCGGTGGTCCCGGAGGTGTAGATCACCGTGGCCATCGTGTCGGGCGTCACCGCGCGCCGGTGCCGGTGGACCACCTCGTCGTCGATGTGCGCGCCCGCCGCGTTCAGCTCCGCCACGGCTCCGGCGTCCAGTTGCCACAGCCGTTTCAACTGCGGAAGCCGGTCGATGACCGAGCCGACCGTCATGGAGTGGTCCTCGTGCTCGACCATGCACGCGGTGACCTCGGAGTCGTGCAGCATCCAGAAGACCTGCTCCGCCGAGGAGGTGGGGTAGATGGGCACGGAGTGCGCGCCGACCGTCCAGATGGCGAAGTCGAAGAGCGTCCACTCGTAGCGGGTACGGGACATCAGGGCGACCCGGTCACCGAACCGCACCCCGTGCGCCAACAGCCCCTTGGCCAGGGCCAGCACCTCGTCGCGGAACCGCGCGGACGTCACATCGTGCCAACGTCCTTCCGCGTCCTTGCGTCCGAGAACGACCCGATCGGGATCCTCCTGGGCATGGTCGAACACCGCATCCGCCAGTCCACCGACCTGAGGCGCTGCGTCCAGCGGGGGGACAGTGAACTCGCGCAATGGCCTGCTCCTTGTGGCGCTCCGCACAGCGCCGCGACGCTACCCCACCACGCTGACCGGCGGGAGGGCCTGGCAGAACTGTGGACGAATGGCATCACTACAGGTCAGACATAGATGTCCGGCCACACAAAAGAGAGTTGGACCACAGTTCTGACCGAAGAGTAAGTATGCCGGTGTCGAATCTCCACCGAATCTCGACGCAGCACGCACCGTCGCTTTACGGAGTCCAGAAGCTTTGGTCCGTACCAGGCCGGCGGGCGGGTCCGTGACCAGGCCCGGCGGGTGACGGTACGCGAACGGATCGGTGCGAGGTCATGATCGAGCCACCGGACCGGCCTTCGCGCGACGGAGCCGCCGAGCGGCCGGACCATCGAGTCGCCGAGCCGTCGCGCGTGGCTGTCACCGCTGCCGCGCGCCGCCGCCGCGATGCAGCCGGTCGGCACCCGCCAGGATCGACGATGCCAGCGCGGCCGCCGCCTCCTGCGCCGCATGCCCCGCGCCCGCCCGGCGGCCGTGCAGCAGGACGAAATCCACATCGCCCAGTTCGGGCAGACCGGCACGTGACGGCACCGGCACCAGGCCCGGCGGGATCAGCCCGCGGCTGTGCGCCATCACGCCGAGCCCGGCCCGCGCCGCCGCGACCAGCCCGCTCAGGCTGGTACTGGTGCAGGCGATCCGCCACGCCCGCCCCTCCGCCTCCAGGACCTCCAGCGCGCGGGCCCGCGTGATGCCGGGCGGCGGATAAACGATCAGCGGTACGGGCAGGGCCGGGTCGAGCCGCAGCTGCGGGGCGCCGATCCAGGACAGCGTGTCCTGCCAGACGAGCTCGCCGTGGGTGTCGCCGGTCCGCCGCTTGGCGAGCACCAGATCGAGTCGTCCCGCCTCCAGCCGCCTGTGCAGCGTGCCCGAGAGTTCCACGGAGAGCTCCAGGTCCACTTCGGGGTGATCGCGCCGGAAGGACTCCAGGATCTCCGGCAGCCGGGTCAGGACGAAGTCCTCGGATGCGCCGAAGCGCAGGCGGCCGCGCAACCGCTTGCCGGTGAAGAACGCGGACGCGCGCTCGTGCGCCTGGAGAATCGTCCGGGCGAAGCCGAGCATGGCCTCCCCGTCCTCGGTGAGCTCCACGCTGTGCGTGTCCCGGCTGAACAGCTGCCGACCGGTGGCTTCCTCCAGCTTGCGCACGTGCTGGCTCACGGTCGACTGGCGCAGCCCGAGCCGGCGGGCGGCCTGGGTGAAGCTGAGCGTTTGGGCGACCGCGAGGAAGGTACGCAGTTGTGCGGGGTCGTACATGACCTCCACGGTAGGCCGTTTCCCCGCGTCCATCACGAAACGCGATGACAGTGAGCGTGGTGTACGGGATTCCCGATCGGTCCCGTCAGGAGCACCATGGGGAGGGCACGATCCTGAACCGAGAGCATGGAGCACATGAGTCGCCGCACGTTGTCGTTGCCGTCCTGGCTGCCCGTCGACCCGTACATCCTGGCGCTCCTCGGGACGGTGGTGCTCGCGGCCCTCCTGCCGGCGTCCGGACGCGCCGCCGACGTCGCGGGCGGTGCGTCGACCGGTGCCGTGGCCCTGCTGTTCTTTCTGTACGGCGCGCGGCTGTCGACGCGCGAGGCGGTCGACGGTCTGCGGCACTGGCGCCTGCACGTGACGGTGCTCGCCGCGACGTTCCTCGTCTTCCCGCTGCTGGGGCTCGCCGCGCGGGGCCTCGAACCCTGGCTGCTGACACCGCAGCTCTACAGCGGACTGCTGTTCCTGTGCCTCGTGCCGTCGACGATCCAGTCGTCGATCGCCTTCACCTCGATGGCGCGCGGGAACGTGCCCGCGGCGATCTGTGCCGGCTCCTTCTCCAGCATCGCCGGCATCGTGCTCACCCCGCTGCTCGCGGCGATCGTGCTCGGCGGCCGGGCCGGCGGCTTCTCCGCGGATTCGCTGCTGCGGATCGTGCTGCAACTGCTCGTGCCCTTCCTGGCGGGCCAGTTGCTGCGACGGTGGGTCGGGGGCTTCCTCACCCGTCACAAGAAGGTGCTCGGGTACGTCGACCGCGGCTCGATCCTGCTCGTCGTCTACACGGCCTTCAGCGCGGGCATGAAGGCGGGCGTCTGGCACCAGGTCACCCCGGTGCGCCTCGGCGCTCTGCTGCTGGTCGAGGCGGTGCTCCTCGCGGCGATGCTGACACTCACCTGGTACGGCTCGCGGTGGCTCGGTTTCGAGCGGGCGGACCGCGTCGCGATCCAGTTCGCCGGCTCGAAGAAGAGCCTGGCGGCCGGCCTGCCCATGGCCACGGTGCTCTTCGGCGCCCAGGCGAGCCTCGCCGTCCTGCCCTTGATGCTCTTCCACCAGATGCAACTGATGGTCTGCGCGGTCATCGCCAAGCGCCGCAGTCGTGAGGTGGAGGCCGAGGTGGTCCAGGCGCCCGGTACGAAGGTTCTGTCGGGTGCGCGGTCAGCACCCTGAACAGCGGTGCGTGCGCAGTCTGTTCGTGTCGGCGGTGACCGGGTCACGTCGTCCGACGTGACCAACGCCTCGCGGCATTGCCCGCGGCCGGGCGACCCTGAAGCCGCCCGCGCCTGACAAGATCGTCGGGTGACGACGTACGCGACACGCCCCTTCGGCGCCCGCCCCTGCACTCTGGTCGTCTGCCGCGGCTGCTGCTGCGGGGACGCGGCCAAGCACCCCGGCACCGACCACGAAGGCCAACTGGCCCGGTTGCGGGCGGCGGCCGGGGCGTCGGGCGGCAGGTTCGCGGTCCGCACGAGCGACTGCCTCGGCCCGTGCGGCCAGGCGAACGTGATCGTGGTCCAGCCCTCGACGGAGGGCCGACGCCGAGGCGCCAGGGCGGCCTGGATCGGCTGGGCGCTCGACGACGACGCCACGGACGACGTCCTCGCCTGGGCGCAGGCGGGCGGTCCTGGCTTCGCCGAGCCGTCGCCGACGCTGGAACTCCAGGTGATCCCGGCACCGGCGACGCGAAGGTGAGGCAGGCCGTGGCGGTTTGATGCCGGTCGGGTGCGTGCGTGCGGCAGGCCGTGGCGGGTTGATGCCGACCGGGTGCGTGCGTGCGTGCGGCAGGCCGTGGCGGGTTGATGCCGACCGGGTGCGTGCGGCGGTTCCGGCGGTTTGATACCGGTCGGGTGCGTACGTGCGGCGGATCGCGGCGGGTTGATGCCGATCCGATGCGTGCGTGCATGCGGCATGCCGTGGCGATTTGATGCCGGCCGCGCTGCCCTTACCCGCCTGTCTTCCCCGGCCGCAGGGGCGAACCTCAGCGCACCGCGCGATGCCCCGTCGCCGCCTCAACACCTCAGCCGCAGGCATTCCCGACGTGCACCGCGTCGCCCACGACACATGGAAGAACGGCGACTGGCTCCCCGGGCAGAACTTCGACAACACGGGCCGGCTGCCGGACCCCGTGAACACCACCGAGCCGCAGCCCGGCGGGGACTTCTGGCCCGGCCAGATCAGCCGTACGCACGTCGGTGTGACCCGGTACGGCTACCGCGACGTGATGGCCGGACTGCGGGCCGGACGCGTCTGGGTCGACCACGCACAGCTCGTCGACGGCATCGACGTACGCGTGAACCGGCGCCACGGCATCGGCCGCGGCGCCACCCTCGGCGGCCGGCTGCGTGTCCGCCGCGGGGAGAACGTCGAGCTCACCGTCACGGTCACCACGGCGACCCGCCCCAACCACCACGGCGAGATCCCGCGCCTGGCCCACCTGGACGTGATCCGCGGAGCGGTCCCCGGTCCGGTGGCCGACCGCGACGACTGGCGGGCACCCGACACGAAGGTCGTCCACACCACGGACGTCGAGGGCCGCCGCGGCCGGTTCACGCTGCGTATCCCGGGGGCAGGGCGGCTGAGTCGTTCTACGTCCGGCTGCGCGGCAGCGACGGGCGGCGCAACGGCCCCGGCTTCCTCGGCGCGACCGTCGACCCGCACGGCCCGGTCCCGCACGAGCCCGGCAACGGTGACCCGTGGCTCGACACGTGGTGCTACACGAACCCGGTGTTCGTGGACGTGGTGCGCTGACGCACCGGTGAGGAGGGGCGTCTCACGGAAGGACCCGGCCGGCGCAGGGGGCGCTCCCCGCCGGCCGGGCCCGTATCCCGTGCAGCGGGGAGCGTCAGACCCCGGTGCCCAGGGCGATCCGCTCGTCGCCCGCATACACGTTCATATTGGCGCCCCGCAGGAACCCGACCAGCGTCAGTCCCGTCTCGGCGGCCAGGTCCACGGCCAGTGAGGAGGGCGCCGAGACGGCGGCCAGCACCGGGATCCCGGCCATCACCGCCTTCTGCGCCAGCTCGAACGAGGCGCGGCCCGAGACCAGCAGGATCGCCCGGGACAGCGGCAGATCGCCGTTCTGCAGCGCGCGGCCGATGAGTTTGTCGACGGCGTTGTGCCGTCCGACGTCCTCCCGGATGTCGAGCAGCTCACCCTCCTCGGAGAAGAGGGCCGCCGCGTGGAGCCCCCCGGTCCGGTCGAAGACCCGCTGTGCGGCGCGCAGCCGGTCGGGGAGGCCCGCCAGCAGAGCGGGCTCGATACGGACCGGGGGAGTGTCGGCGATCGGGAAGCGTGCGGTCGTGCGGACGGCGTCGAGACTGGCCTTGCCGCACAGTCCGCACGAGGAGGTGGTGTAGACGTTCCGTTCGAGGGTGATGTCGGGCAGCACGACCCCGGGGGCGAGCCGCACGTCCACCACGTTGTACGTGTTCGAGCCGTCGGCCGTCGCCCCGGCGCAGTAGACGATCGACTGGAGCTCGTCGGCCGCCCCCAGCACGCCCTCGCTCACCAGGAACCCGGCGGCGAGGGCGAAGTCGTCGCCGGGGGTGCGCATGGTGATGGCGAGCGGTTTGCCGCCCAGACGGATCTCCAGCGGTTCCTCGGCCACCAGGGTGTCCGGGCGGGACGTCACCGCCCCGTCCCTGATGCGGATGGTGCGTCGGCGCTCGGTGACCCGTCCCATGGCGATCAATTCCGATTCTGTACGTGTTGGTAGCCGAAGCGACCCTTGATGCAGAGGTTGCCGTGGGTCACCGGGTTGTCGTGCGGCGAGGTGACCTTGACGATCTCATTCTCCTGCACATGAAGCGTCAGGTTGCAGCCGACACCGCAGTAGGCGCAGACCGTGGTGGTTTCCGTCTGCGCCGACTCGTCCCAGGTACCCGCCGCGCGCATGTCGAACTCCGACTTGAAGGAGAGCGCACCCGTCGGGCACACCTCGATGCAGTTGCCGCAGTAGACACAGGCCGAGTCGGTGAGCGGGGCGTCGTGCTCGGTGGAGATACGGGCGTCGAAACCGCGGCCCGCCACCGCGATGGCGAAGGTGTTCTGCCACTGCTCGCCGCACGCGTCCACGCATTTGTAGCAGAGGATGCACTTGTCGTAGTCGCGGACGTACAGGTCGTTGTCGACCTTCGGCTCCTCGTTGACCGTCGCCGCGTCCGGGCCGAACCGGGCGGGCTTCGCCTCGTACTCCTTGATCCACTCGGCCGCCCGGGGGGTGGTCGACAGATCGGTCGAGGAGGCCAGCAGTTCCAGCACGACCTTGCGGCTGTGCCGGGCGCGCTCGGTGTCCGTATGCACCGTCATGCCGGGCTCCGCACGGCGCGAGCAGGCCGGCGCGAGTGTCCGTGCCCCCTCCACCTCCACCACACACACCCGGCAGGCGTTCTTCGGCGTGAGCGTGTCGCCCTGGCACAGGGTGGGGATGTCCTTGCCGGCGGCCCGGCAGGCGTCCAGGATCGTGTCGCCCTCGGGGACCCTGACGGGGGCGTCGTCGAGCGTGAACTCGACCAGCCGCCGCGGCGGCCCGAGCGGTATCGCGGTCATTCGTAGGCTCCCAGCCGGTCGATGGCGGATTCGACGGCGTTCCAGGCGGTCTGTCCGAGACCGCAGATCGATGCGTCGCGCATGGCCCGGCCGACCTCGCGCAGGACGGCGATGTCGTCCGCCGCCGCGGCGCCCGTGCGGTCCTTGATGCGGTGCAGGGCCTCCTCCTGGCGGACCGTGCCGACCCGGCAGGGCACGCACTGACCACAGGACTCGTCCCGGAAGAACTCCGCGATCCGCAGCAGGATGCGCGGCAGCTCGACGGTGTCGTCGAGTACGAGGATCACCCCCGAGCCGAGCGTCGTGCCCGCGGCCCGTGTTCCCTCGAAGGTGAGGGGGATGTCCAGCTCGTCGGGCCGGACGAAGCTGCCGGCCGCGCCGCCGAGCAGGACGGCGCGGATGGTGCGCGGCGGTCCCGCGCGTTCGATGAGCTCGCCGAGCGTGGCGCCGAAGGGCAGTTCGTACACGCCCGGCCGTGCCACGTTCCCCGAGAGGCAGAAGAGTTTGGTCTCCTCGGCGCGCCCCGTGAGGATCGGCAGGACGTTGACGAGCGTCTCCACGTTGTTGACCGCGGTCGGCTTGCCGAAGAGGCCCTTCTCGACGGGGAACGGCGGCTTGCTGCGCGGCTCGCCGCGGTAGCCCTCGATCGAGTTGAAGATCGCGGTCTCCTCGCCGCAGATGTACGCGCCGGCGCCCCGCCGGATCTCGATGTCGAACGCGTACCCATGGCCGAGGATGTCGTCGCCCAGCAGATTGCGGGCCCGTGCCTGGTCGATGGCGTTCGTGAGGTGTGCCAGCGCGCGGGGGTACTCGCCGCGGAGGTAGAGATAGCCCCGTCGGGCCCCGACGGCGTACCCGGCGATGGTCATCGCCTCGATGAGGGCGTACGGATCGCCCTCCATCAGCACCCGGTCCTTGAAGGTCCCAGGTTCGCTCTCGTCCGCGTTGCACACGAGGTAGTGGGGGTGGTCGGGCTGCGAGGCGGTCGCCTGCCACTTGCGTCCGGTGGGGAACGCGGCACCGCCGCGCCCGACGAGCCCGGAGTCGGTGACCTCCCGGATGACGCCGGCCGGGCCGAGGGCGAAGGCGCGGCGGAGAGCCGCGTAACCGCCGTACGAGCGGTAGTCGTCGATGCTCAGCGGGTCGACGACGCCCACCCGCCTCAGCAGCGTCAGGCCGGGGTCACCGGCCTGGGGCACGGCTGTGCGGGCGTCCGCCTCGGCGGGCGCCCCGGCGACGGAGGCGACCGCCGTCATGACCGCCTCCGCCGTCGCGGGGGCGACGACGGCGGTCGCGTATCCGGTACGTCCGTCGGCCGGTTCCTCGTTCGCGGGACGGGCCGGATCGCCCTGTCCCGCCTGCATGACCAGCGCCGCCGGAGCCCGCTCGCACAGGCCCAGGCACGGGCTCGGCTGGTAGGCCACATCGGGCCCGAGCCGGTCCTGGAGCGCGGCCGTCAGGGTGGACGAGCCCTTCGCCGCGCACGCCAGGTCGGTGCACACGTGCAGCACCTTCGACACCCGCGGCCGCACCGAGAACAGCGAGTAGAAGGTCGCCACCCCGTACGCCTCGGCCGGCGGCACCGTCAGACGCCGGCAGATGTAGTCGAGCGCGCCCTCGCTCAGCCGGCCCACCCGGTCGTTCACCGCGTGCAGCGCCGGCAGCAGCAGATCCCGCCGCTCACGTGCCGCCGCACCGCCGCGCGCCCAGCGCAGGTCCTCGTCGGTGCGTTCCGCCCCGCCCTCCCAGCCCGTTCCGGCCGGACCCAGCAGGGAGTCGACCGCGTCCCGTTCGTCGTCCGTCACCTTCGCCGCGTCGGCGAACTTCAGGTCCATGCCGGTACCAGCTTCTCGATGCGGATCGCGGACGCCTTGAACTCGGCCGTGCCCGCGATCGGGCAGTTCGCCTCGATGGTGAGCTGGTTGGTGTCGACCTCGTCCGGGAAGTGCATGGTCATGAACGCGAGCCCCGGCCGCAGTCCGGGGTCGATCCAGACGGGCGCCGTCACCGAGCCGCGCCGCGAGGAGATCCGCACCTCCTCGTCCGCCTCGACCCCGTAGGCGGCCGCGTCCTCGGGGCACAGCTCGATGTACTCACCACGGCGCAGCGGAGAGGCGAAACTGCCACTCTGCACACCGGTGTTGTACGAGTCGAGCCGTCGGCCGGTCGTCAGCCGCAGCGGGTACTCCTCGTCGGTGAGATCGACCGGCGGATCATGATGGACGAGCCCGAACGCCGCCGGGGTGCCGCGCTTGACCGGGTCGGTCTCCCACAGCCGCGCGTGCAGGAAGCTGGAGGGCAGTGCGTCCACGTCGGGGCAGGGCCACTGGAGGCCGGCGTGCTCGTCGAGGCGGTCGTACGTCATGCCGAAGTGGTCGGGGGACAGGGAGCGCAGCTCGTTCCACACCGCCTCCGAGTCGGTGAACTTCCAGTCGTCGTGGCCGAGGCGTTCGGCCATCGCGCAGAGGATGTCGATGTCCTCGCGGGCCTCGCCCGGCGGCACGAGCGCGGCCCGTACCCGCTGCACCCGGCGCTCGCTGTTCGTCGTCGTGCCGTCCGTCTCGGCCCAGGCCGCGGTCGCGGGCAGGACCACATCGGCCATCTCCGCGGTCTTCGTCAGGAAGATGTCCTGCACCACCAGGTGGTCGAGCGACTTCAGCCGCCGTATCGCCTGTTCGCTGTCGGCCTCGGACTGCGCCGGGTTCTCGCCGATGCAGTACACGGCGCGCAGTTCACGGCTGTCCATCGCCTCGAACATCTCGGTGAGCGTCATGCCGTACCGGGGCTCGATGACCGCGTCCCAGGTCCGCTCGAACTTGGTGCGGGCCACCGGGTCGAGAATGTCCTGGAAGCCGGGCAGCCGGTTGGGGATGGCTCCCATGTCGCCGCCGCCCTGGACGTTGTTCTGGCCGCGCAGCGGCTGGACCCCGGCTCCGTAGCGCCCCACCTGGCCGGTCAGGAGCGACAGGTTGATCAGTGCCCGCACGTTGTCGGTGCCGTTGTGGTGCTCGGTGATGCCGAGGGTCCAGCACAGCTGGGCCCGTTCGGCCGTGGCGTAGGCGTGCGCCAGCTCACGGATCGCGGCGGCCGGCACGCCCGTCACCTTCTCCGCGGCCGTCAGGGTCCAGGGCTCGACGAGTGCGGCGTACTCCTCGAAACCGGTCGTCGCCCGTTCCACGAAAGCCCGGTTGACCAGGCCGGCATGGATGATCTCCCGGCCGACGGCGTGCGCGAGGGGGATGTCGGTGCCCACATTGAGGCCGAGCCAGCTCTCCGCCCACTCGGCCGTCGAGGTGCGCCGGGGATCGACGGCGTACATGCGCGCGCCGTTGCGTACGCCCTTGAGCACGTGCTGGAAGAAGATCGGGTGGGCGAAGCGCGCGTTGGAGCCCCACATCACGATGAGATCGGTGTGGTCGACCTCCTCGTAGGACGAGGTCCCCCCTCCGGAACCGAAGACGGCGGAGAGGCCGGCCACGCTCGGCGCGTGACACGTGCGGTTGCAGGAGTCGACGTTGTTCGTGCCCATCACCACACGCGTGAACTTCTGCGCCACATAGTTCATCTCGTTGGTTGCACGGGCGCAGGAGAGCATCGCGAAGGCGTCGGGGCCGTGCAGTTCCCGGGCCTGCCGGAAGCCGGCCGCCGCCCGGTCCAGTGCCTCGTCCCAACTCGCCCTGCGCAACCGTCCGTCGTCGTCGCGCACCAGTGGGTGGGTGAGCCTCGGATACGTCTTCTGCGTCTTCTTCTTCATGCTGCACTTCCTGCTGAGGCGGTGGTGGCAAGGAGATCGGCGAGCGCGTGCACGGCGCACAGTTTCGGCACCGGGGTCCTGGTCAGCGCGGCGAGCTCGACGACTGCCGCGAGCAGCACGTCCAGTTCGAGCGGCTTGCCCTTCTCCAGGTCCTGAAGGGTGGAGGTCTTGTGGTCGCCGACGCGTTCGGCGCCGGCGATGCGCTTCTCCACGGAGATCTCGGGGTGGCAGCCGACCGCGGCCGCCACGTCGAGGGTTTCCCGCATCATCGTCTCGACCAGGGCTTTCGTGTCCCGGTGGCGGCAGATCTGCGCCATGGTGGCCCGGGAGAGGGCGCTGATCGGGTTGAAGGAGATGTTGCCGAGCAGCTTGATCCAGATGTCGTTGCGCAGGTCGGGTTCGACGGGACACTTCAGGCCGCCCGCGACCATGGCCTCGCTGAATTCGAGGCAGCGCCGCGACACGCTCAGATCGGGTTCACCGATGGAGAACCGCGTGCCCTCCAAGTGGCGTACGACGCCGGGGCCTTCGAGTTCGGTCGCCGCGTAGACGACACACCCGATGGCGCGCTCCGGCGGCAGCGTCGCGCTCACCGAACCGCCAGGGTCGACGCTCTCGATACGGCGTCCGGTGTACGGGCCGGGGAGCCCGTGGAAGTACCACCACGGGATGCCGTTCTGTGCGGCGACCACCGAGGTGTGCTCGTGCAGCAGGGGATGGACCAGCGGCCCCGACGCCGCGTAGGAGTTCGCCTTGAGGCCGAGGAAGACATGGTCGACGGGCCCGACGGAGGCGGGGTCGTCGGTGGCGTTGGGCCGCGCGGTGAAGTCGCCGCGCGGGCTGAGGACACGGACACCGTCACGGCGCATGGCCGCGAGGTGCGCACCGCGGGCGATGAGGTGGACTTCGGCGCCGGCGCGGTGCAGCGCGGCCCCGACGTATGCGCCGATGGCTCCGGCGCCGACAACTGCGACTTTCACGGGGGCTCTCCGTTCGGTTGAGCGACCGAGCGAGGGCGGAGGTGACGAGGGTTGAGTCGACAGAATATTGTCTACAGTATGCCTTTCTGCCGGTCAATACTCGTCACACCCTTCGGGAAAGCTCCAAAATCCGCCCCCCGAATCCTGTGGGGTCACGTGCCGTCGTACCGGGTGGTAGCAGCCAAGACTGGGACGTTCCATCTGGCCTCCAGGACGGGATCCCTATATGACCGGCACGCGCATCACCGCGCTGGGGCACTACCAGCCCGCCAAGGTGCTCACCAACGAGGACCTGGCGGCCATGGTCGACACCAGTGACGAGTGGATCCGCTCGCGCGTCGGCATCCGGACCCGTCACGTCGCGGCGGAGGACGAGCCCGTCGACGAGCTCGCCGCCCACGCCGCCGCCAAGGCCCTGGCCGCGGCCGGCCTCACCCCGGGGGACATCGACCTCGTCCTGGTCGCCACCTCCACGGCGATCGACCGGTCCCCGAACATGGCGGCGCGCGTCGCGGCCCGGCTCGGCATGGGCTCACCCGCCGTGATGGACCTCAATGTCGTCTGCGCGGGCTTCACCCACGCCCTCGCCACCGCCGACCACGCCCTGCGTGCCGGATCGGCGGAGCGGGCACTGGTCATCGGAGCCGACAAGATGGCCGCGGTGGCCGACTGGAGCGACCGCACCAGCTGCGTCCTCGTCGGCGACGGCGCGGGGGCCGCGGTCGTGGAGGCGACCCGGGAGGGCGAGCGGCCGGGCATCGGTCCCGTCCTGTGGGGCTCTGTCCCCGAGATGGGCCACGCCGTACGGATCGAGGGCACCCCGCCGCGCTTCGCGCAGGAGGGCCAGTCCGTCTACCGGTGGGCCACCACGCAGCTGCCGCCCATCGCGCGCAAGGTGTGCGAGCGTGGCGGAGTCACCCCGGAGGAACTGGCGGCGGTCGTCCTCCACCAGGCCAATCTGCGGATCATCGAACCCGTCGCCCAGAAGATCGGGGCCGTGAACGCCGTCATCGCGCGCGATGTGGTCGAGTCCGGCAACACCTCGGCCGCCTCCATCCCGCTGGCGCTGTCGAAGCTGATCGAGCGTGGGGAGATCGAGTCCGGCGATCCGGTGCTGCTGTTCGGCTTCGGCGGCAACCTCTCCTACGCGGGCCAGATCGTCCGCTGCCCCTGAGATCTGCTGCACCGGGGATGCGCCGTCTCCTGGATCCGCTGGGCTCCTGCGGCTGTCTCCGGGCGTCGGCGCGCCGGGCGGCCCGCCTGCCGGGCAGACTGAACGGCATGGTGGCGAAGCGAAGCGCGGGCCTTCTGCTGTTCCGCATCACGGGCACGGAGGCCGAGGTGCTCATCGGGCACATGGGAGGCCCGTACTGGGAGGGCCGGGACGAGAAGGCCTGGTCGGTGCCGAAGGGGGAGTACCTCGCCGAGGAGCAGCCGATGACCGCGGCGCGTCGGGAGTTCGAGGAGGAGCTGGGGCTCGCGCCACCCGACGGTGAGTGGCTGCCGCTCGGCGACGCCCGCCAGCCGAGCGGGAAGATCGTGATCGCCTGGGCGCTGGAGGGCGACCTCGACATCGGACGCGTGGTGCCGGGCACGTTCACCATGGAGTGGCCGCCCCGGTCGGGGCGGATGGAGGAGTTCCCGGAGATCGACCGGGTCGCATGGCTCCGGCTGGACGAGGCGCGCGGGAAGCTGGTCGCCGGCCAGCAGGTCTTCATCGACCGCCTCAAAGACCTTCTCGACGGTCGCCAGGAGCCCGGCACAGCGTGAATCCCGCCGAAGAGCCTCTGGAAGCAGGGGAATCCCGCCAGAGGTGACGTGTATCTCGGTGCGGTTTCCGCATGACGGTGATTGCGCTCGGTAGACTGTAGACGATAACCAATTGTGTCGCCGTCGGCCGCAAGGGGGACCATGATGTTGTCCGCAGGACTGCCGCAGGGCGCCGTGCCCAAGCTGGAACGACCTGGTCCGCTGCGTGAGCGCGTGTACGAGGCGTTGCTGGAGCTGATCACGACGCGGGCGCTGCGCCCCGGCCAGCATCTGGTCGAGAGCGAACTCGCGGGTCATCTCGGAGTCTCCCGTCAGCCCGTGCGCGAGGCGTTGCAGCGGCTGAACACCGAGGGGTGGGTCGATCTGCGGCCGGCGCAGGGGGCCTTCGTCCACGAGCCGACCGAGGACGAGGCGGACCAGCTGCTCTCCGTGCGCACCCTCCTGGAGGCCGAGGCGGCCCGGCTCGCCGCGGCGAACTCCGGCTCCGCGGGCATCGCCGAGCTGGAAAAGCTGTGCGCGCAAGGCGAACAGGCTGTCGCCGACGACGACGTGGATCTGGCCGTGGCCACCAACGCCACCTTCCACGCCAAGGTGATGGAGCTCGCCGGGAACGTCGTCCTGCGGGAACTGGCCTCCCAGGTGGACCGTCGCGTCCGCTGGTACTACACCCCCGTGGCGCGGCAGCGTGGCCGGCAGTCGTGGATCGAGCACCGTGAACTGATCGCGGCGATCGCCCACCGTGACGAGCAGCGCGCGACCGAGGTCATGAAGGCGCACACCGAGCACACCCGCAAGACGTACCACCAGCGCGAACAGGGGTAGCGGCCGGCGCCCGTCGGAGAGCGGCGGATCCGAGGGTGCGGGGCGTGAGGGGGGTCCGAGGGCGCGGGGCGTGAGGGTGGTCCGAGGTCGCCCGGCGTGAGGGTGGTCCGCGCGAGCGTTCTCCCCGATCGTGCGAAAACGCGGCGTCCTCGGTCGCGGAACCTCAGGGCTGCCGCTCCGTTCAGGTCGACCACCGCTCGATCCTCTGCGAAACCGCACCGTGCGGATCTCCGTACGGTGCTTCGGCATGCCCGCACACCCCGGCAGACACCCCTCTCGACGCGCTTCCCGCAGATCGGCCTTGCTCGCCGAACTGGCCTTTGTCCCGAGTGTGGAGAAAGTTGGACCGGAACTCTGCGCAAGTTCTTCCCACTTGGGGAAAGCGCTGCTACGTTCCCCTCGAAAGCACGACAAGACGGAGCCGAATCAGGTGCCCCGTGCCGATGGCCAGGGGAGGGAGGGGTTCGTGAGACGCATGACCGCTCGACCCGCGAATGCGCATCAGGCGCGACTCCTCAAGCTGTTGCGCGACGGGGGCCCCAACTCCCGTGCGCAGCTGGGCGATCAGGTCGATCTCTCCCGGTCCAAGCTCGCGGTCGAGGTCGACCGGCTGCTGGAGACCGGGCTGGTGGTCGCCGACGGACTCGCCGCCTCGCGCGGCGGACGGCGCTCCCACAACATCCGGCTCGCACCCGAACTGCGCTTCCTCGGTGTGGACATCGGAGCCACCTCCATCGACGTGGCCGTCACCAACGCCGAACTGGAAGTACTCGGACACCTCAACCACCCGATGGACGTGCGCGAGGGCCCGGTCGCGGTCTTCGAGCAGGTGCTGTCGATGGCCGCCAAGCTCCGGGCCACCGGCCTTGCCGAGGGCTTCGACGGCGCCGGCATCGGTGTGCCGGGTCCGGTCCGCTTCCCCGAAGGCGTGCCGGTCGCACCGCCGATCATGCCCGGCTGGGACGGCTTCCCGGTCCGCGAGGCGCTCAGCCAGGATCTCGGCTGCCCCGTCATGGTCGACAACGACGTGAACCTCATGGCGATGGGGGAGCAGCACGCCGGCGTCGCGCGCTCCGTCGTGGACTTCCTCTGCATCAAGATCGGCACCGGTATCGGCTGCGGCATCGTCGTCGGCGGAGAGGTCTACCGCGGTACGACGGGCAGTGCGGGCGACATCGGCCACATCCAGGTCGAGCCCGACGGCCGCCCCTGCGCCTGCGGCAACAAGGGCTGTCTGGAAGCCCACTTCAGCGGTGCCGCACTGGCGGGGGACGCCGAGGAGGCGGCCCGCAGCGGCCGCTCCGAAGAACTCGCCGCGCGGCTGGAGACCGCCGGACGGCTCACCGCCGTCGACGTCGCGGCAGCGGCGGCCGCCGGTGACACCACCTCGATCGAGCTGATCCGTGAGGGAGGCAACCGCGTCGGCCAGGTCATCGCCGGCCTCGTCAGCTTCTTCAACCCGGGTCTCGTGGTGATCGGCGGCGGAGTGACCGGCCTCGGCCACACCCTGCTGGCGAGCGTCCGGACCCAGGTCTACCGCCAGTCGCTGCCGCTGGCCACGGGGAATCTGCCCATTGTGCTGGGCGAGTTGGGCCCGACCGCCGGAGTGATCGGCGCGGCCCGGCTCATCAGCGACCACCTCTTCTCACCGGCCTGACCCCGGGCCCGGTACGCCCGGACAACGGACGAGCGCCGCACGGAACCAGCACCACCACGGAACCAGCACCACCACGGCACAACCGGCACCACGAGCACTGCCAGGCACCACAAGCCCCACTGTCACCGTCAGCACCACGGCACCGCAAGTACCACCGGTACCACGAGCACCGCCAGGCACCACAAGCCCCACTGCCACCACCCGCACCACGGCACCGCGAGCACCACCGCCCGTTCAGCAACACCGCACCGCCGGCACCACGGCACCACCAGCTCTGTCGCTCCACCCGCCCTGCCGCACCCACGTATCACGGACTGCCCGACTCACCGGCCGCACCCGCCGAGGGGATTTGTCATGGCACCAGAACCACCCCTGCTCACCATGTCCGGAATCACCAAGTCGTTCCCGGGCGTCCGCGCACTCGACGGCGTCGACCTGGAGGTCCAGGCCGGCGAAGTGCAGTGCCTGCTCGGCCAGAACGGCGCGGGCAAGTCCACCCTGATCAAGGTCCTGGCCGGAGTCCACCAGCCCGACGGCGGCACCATCACCTGGCAGGGCGAGACCGTCTCGCTGAAGTCGCCCATCGCGGCCATGAGGCTCGGCATCGCCACCATCTACCAGGAACTCGACCTGGTGGAGGGCCTGTCGGTCGCCGAGAACGTCTTCCTGGGCCACGAGCCCACCGCGGCCGGCTTCGTCGTACGCGGCGGCGAGGCCCGTGCGTCGGCGAGCCGGCTCCTCAAGCGTCTCGGCCACCCGGAGATCGACCCCGCCCGCCTGGTGGGCGACCTCTCCGCCGCCCAGCAGCAGATCGTCTCCATGGCCCGCGCTCTCTCGCACGACGTACGGCTGATCGTGATGGACGAGCCGTCCGCGGCGCTCGACCCCGACGAGGTCTCCAACCTCTTCCGTATCGTCGGCGACCTCACCGCCGAGGGAGTCGCGGTCGTCTACATCTCGCACCGCCTCGAAGAGATCCGCACCATCGGCGACCGGGTCACCGTCCTCAAGGACGGCCGCGCGGTCGCGGTCGGCCTGCCGGCGAAGACCACACCGACCCGCGAGGTCGTCGCGCTGATGACCGGACGGAACGTCGAGTACGTCTTCCCCGAGCGTCCCGACCCGGTCGCGGCCGACAGCCGGCCCCCCGTGCTGCGGGTCGAAGGACTCGCCAGGAAAGGGGAGTTCGCGCCCGTCGACCTCGAACTGCGGCCGGGCGAGATCGTCGGTCTCGCAGGTCTGGTCGGCTCGGGCCGCTCCGAGATCCTGGAGACGATATACGGAGCCCGCAGGCCCACCGCCGGACGCGTCGTCGTCGACGGGACCCCGCTGCGCCCCGGCAGCGTCCGCTCCGCGGTGCGCGCCGGCATCGGGCTCGCGCCCGAGGAGCGCAAGGCGCAGGCGCTGCTGATGCTCGAATCGGTCACCCGCAATGTGTCCGTCTCCACGCTCTCCCGGTTCTCCCGCGGCGGCTGGCTCGACGGCCGTGCCGAGCGGGCCGCGGCGCAGCAGGCGACCAGGGAGCTCTCCCTGCGTCCCGACAACCCGGACGCCCGTATCCGAACGCTCTCCGGCGGCAACCAGCAGAAGGCCGTGCTCGCGCGCTGGCTGCTGCGCGGCTGCAAGGTCCTGCTGCTGGACGAGCCGACCCGAGGCGTGGACGTCGGCGCGCGCGCCGAGCTCTACGCCGTGATCCGGCGGCTGGCCGACGAAGGCCTCGCCGTCCTGCTCGTCTCCAGCGAAGTGCCCGAGGTCCTGGGCCTCGCCGACCGGGTGCTCGTCCTGCGCGAGGGCAGCGTCGTGCACACGGCCGACGCCCGGGAGCTGGACGAGCACCGCGTACTCGACCTTGTGATGGAAGGGAGCCCGACGGCATGACGCAGCCAGCCACCCCTGCGCAGCAGGACGCGCCGCCACCCACTGCCAAGACAGCACCGGACACCGGGGGCCGGCGACCGCTCGGACTGCGCGCCGATGTCCGCAACCTCTCTCTGCTCGGCGTGCTCGCCGTGCTGATCCTGGTCGGCGGCATCACCAAGCCCGATCAGTTCCTCGCCGTCAGCAACCTCCAACTCGTCCTCACCCAGGCGTCCGTCATCGGTGTCGTCACCGTCGGCATGACGTTCGTGATCATCAGCGGCGGCATCGACCTGTCGGTCGGCGCGATCGTGGCGCTGGCATCGGTGTGGGCGACCACCCTGGCCACCCAGGAGTACGGCTTCGCCGGCATTCTGTTCACCGCCGTGATCGTGGGCGTCGCCTGCGGACTGGTGAACGGGGTACTGATCGCCTACGGGCGGATGGTTCCCTTCATCGCCACCCTGGCCATGCTCGCGTCGGCCCGCGGACTCGCTCTGCAGATCACCGACGGCAACACCCAGATCGTCACGGTGAACTCGGTGCTCGACCTCGGGGTGAAGGACGCGTACGTCCTCGGCATCCCGCCGCTGGTGATCGTGTTCGCCGCGGTCACCGTCATCGGCTGGCTGGTGCTGAACCGTACGACCTTCGGACGCCGCAGCGTCGCCGTCGGCGGCAACGCGGAAGCCGCCCGGCTCGCCGGCATCGACGTCCGCAGGCAGCGGCTCTACCTCTACCTGCTCTCCGGACTGTGCTGCGGCATCGCCGCCTTCATGCTGATCGTCCTCGCCGGCTCCGGTCAGAACACCAACGGCAACCTCTACGAGCTCGACGCCATCGCCGCCGCGATCATCGGCGGCACCCTGCTGAGCGGAGGCCGGGGCACCATCGTCGGCTCCGTCCTCGGTGTCCTCGTCTTCACCACCATCACCAACATCTTCGCCCTCAACAACCTGGAGACCGCCGTCCAGCAGATCGCCAAGGGCGCGATCATCGTCGCGGCCGTCCTGGTGCAGCACCGCACCCTGCGCGGCGGGGACGCCTGACCACCAGGCCGCCCACGCCACCCTCGTCCCCCATCCCCCATCTGTCGCACCGCCCAGCGAAGGGTCGATCCGCCATGCCAGAAATTCCCGTCCCCAGCCGCAGAGGACTTCTCTTCGGCACCGCCGCGATCGGCGCCGGTGCGCTGCTGACGGCCTGCACCAGCAACGAGCCCGAATCGAAGGGCGAGGCCACCAACAACGCACCGGTGGCCGACGACAAGCCCGGCAAGGCCGTCACCATCGGCTTCGCCGGACCGCAGGCCGACCACGGCTGGCTGAACGCGATCAACCAGAACGCCAGGTCACGGGCGAAGAAGTACTCCGACGTGACGCTCGACATCACCGAGGGCTCCAACGACACGGCCACGCAGATCGGCCAGATCCAGACGCTGATCAACAAGAAGGTCGACGTCCTCGTCGTCCTCCCGGCCGACGGAAAGGCGCTGACCCAGGTCGGCCTCCAGGCCATGAAGGCGGGCATCCCCGTCATCAACCTGGACCGCGTCTTCGCCTCCCCGCAGGCCTACCGCTGCTGGATCGGCGGCGACAACTACGGCATGGGCCTCAACGCCGGCAGGTACATAGGCGAACAGCTCAAGAACAAGCCCAACGCCAAGGTCATCGAGCTGGCGGGCATCGACAACCTCGAGCTGACCAAGCAGCGCACCCAGGGCTTCGACGACGCGCTCAAGAACTACCCCAACATCAAGAAGGTGGCCCGTCAGGCCGCTGACTTCACCGTGGAGTCCGGCCAGGCCAAGATGGCCCAACTCCTCCAGGCACAGAGCCAGTTCGACGCCCTGTGGAACCACGACGACGACCAGGGCGTAGGCGCGCTGCGCGCCATCGCGCAGGCCGGCCGCGACAACTTCCTGATGGTCGGCGGCGCGGGTGCCAAGTCCGCGATGGACGCCATCAAGGCCGACAACAGCGTGCTGAAGGCCACCGTGCTCTACCCGCCGACGATGGCCGCCTCCGCCGTCGACATCGCCCGCGCTCTCGGACAGGCCAAGGGCGTCAGCGGCCTCGCCGAACTCGAGATCCCCGCCTCGCTCACCCTGTACTCGGCCGTCGTCACCAAGGACAACGTCGACCAGTACCTGCCCACCGGCTTCAGCTGACCGGCGCGCCCGCCCCCACCGAGCAGACCGACGAGGAGGAATCCGTATGGAACAGAGGGACAGTGGAGCCGCGCCGCCGACACTCGGCGTCGGCATGGTCGGATACGCGTTCATGGGCGCCGCCCACTCCCAGGGGTGGCGCACCGTGGGACGGGTCTTCGACCTGCCGATGCGGCCCGTCCTCGCCGCGATAGCCGGCCGCGACCCGTCTGCGGTGAGAGCCGCGGCGGACCGGCACGGCTGGGCCGCGGCGGAGACCGACTGGCGCCACCTCATCACCCGGGACGACGTACAGCTCGTCGATGTCTGCACCCCGGGCGACAGCCATGCGGAGATCGCCATCGCGGCGCTGGAGGCGGGAAAGCACGTGCTGTGCGAGAAACCGCTCGCCAATTCGGTCGCGGAGGCCGAGGCGATGACGGCGGCGGCCGAACGCGCCCGCGCGCGCGGCCAGATGGCGATGGTCGGCTTCAACTACCGGCGGGTGCCGGCCATCGCCTACGCCCGGAAGCTGATCGGGGAGGGGCGCCTCGGCACCCTCCGCCATCTGCGCTTCACCTACCTTCAGGACTGGCTCGTCGACCCGGAGTTCCCGCTGACCTGGCGGCTCCAGCGCGAGCACGCCGGCTCCGGGGCGCTCGGCGATCTGGGGGCGCACATCGTCGACCTCGCGCAGTACCTGGCGGGGGAGCACCTCGTGGGGGTGTCGGCCCTCTCGGAGACCTTCGTACGGGAGCGTCCGCTGCTCGCCGGGGCGTCGACCGGCCTGTCCGGGGCGGGCGGCGGCGCCGAGCGGGGGCCGGTCACGGTCGACGACGCGGCCCTGTTCACCGGGCGGCTGACGTCGGGCGCGCTCGCCTCCTTCGAGGCCACCCGGATGGCGTCCGGCCGCAAGAACGCTCTGCGGCTGGAGATCAACGGCGAGCTCGGAGCGATCGCGTTCGACCTGGAGCGGCTCAACGAGCTCTCCTTCCACGACAACACCGAGCCGGCCGCCACCGCGGGGTTCCGCCGCATCCTGGTGACCGAGTCGGAGCATCCGTATCTCGAGGCGTGGTGGCCGCCGGGTCACGCGCTCGGCTACGAGCACACCTTCACCCACCAGGCGCGCGACCTGGTCGAGGCCATCGCCACGGGCCGTGATCCCGCGCCGTCGTTCGCGGACGGGCTCCAGGTGCAGCGGGTCCTCGCCGCGGTGGAGGAGAGCGCCGAGAAGAACGCCGTCTACACCCCCGTACAGGCGCAGGACTAGGAGGCCTCCATGCCACGTCCGTTCACGCTCTTCACCGGCCAGTGGGCCGATCTGCCCCTCGAGGAGGTGTGCCGGCTCGCCCGCGACTTCGGATACGACGGTCTCGAACTGGCCTGCTGGGGGGACCATTTCGAGGTCGACAAGGCGCTCGCCGACCCCTCCTACCTGGACGGCCGGCATGCGCTGCTGGACAAGTACGGGCTGAAGTGCTGGGCGATCTCGAACCACCTCGTCGGCCAGGCCGTCTGCGACAACCCCATCGACGAGCGGCACCAGGGCATCCTGCCCGCCCGCATCTGGGGCGACGGTGAGCCCGAGGGGGTGCGCCGGCGGGCGGCCGAGGAGCTGAAGGACACCGCCCGGGCCGCGGCCGCGTTCGGTGTGCGGACGGTGGTCGGCTTCACCGGGTCCTCGATCTGGCATCTGGTGGCGATGTTCCCGCCGGTGCCGGAGCGGATGATCGAGCGCGGCTACGAGGACTTCGCCGAGCGCTGGAACCCGGTTCTCGACGTCTTCGACGCCGAGGGGGTGCGGTTCGCGCACGAGGTGCACCCGAGCGAGATCGCGTACGACTACTGGACCACCAAGCGGGCGCTGGAGGCCGTCGGCAACCGGCCCGCCTTCGGACTGAACTTCGACCCGAGCCACTTCGTCTGGCAGGACCTGGACCCGGTCGGCTTCCTGTACGACTTCCGCGACCGGATCTACCACGTCGACTGCAAGGAGGCGCGCAAGCGTCTCGACGGACGGAACGGACGCCTCGGCTCCCACCTCCCCTGGGGCGACCCACGGCGGGGCTGGGACTTCGTCTCGGCCGGACATGGTGACGTCCCCTGGGAGGACGTGTTCCGGATGCTCCGCTCGATCGGTTACGACGGGCCGATCTCCGTGGAGTGGGAAGACGCCGGCATGGACCGGCTGGCGGGCGCTCCGGAAGCGCTTGCCGACCTCAAGCGGTTCGATTTCGACCCGCCCACCGCTTCCTTCGACGCGGCCTTCGGGGGCGGCGACTAGCTCTCCGAGCTGCATTCAGGCAGTTCAGTGCCCGGCGGCCGATCCGCCGCCGGGCCTGTCCGGCCTGCCCGGGTTCGCCTTTGTCCTGCGGTAGGAAAAAGTTGAACTTCCCTTCCGCACAAGGGCTTTCCGTCCAGGACGAACCCGACTACCGTCCCATGAGGTGTACAGGACATAGGTGGTCCCCGGCGTGACGGCGCACTCCGGTTCCACGACCAGCCCGCCCGGCGGTTGAGGGCAGAACACCGCCCCGCCCGTTCGACCGGCCCATCCCGGAGGACATTCGTGCACAGGAAAAGGCCCAGAGCAAGAAAATCGCTCGCACTCCTCACCGGCAGCCTCCTCGCCGCAACCTCACTACTCTTCACCGCGCCCCAGATCGCGGCCGCCGCCGATCCCGAGCCGGCGCCGGCTGCCGAGGAGTTCCAGCAGGTCACTCTCGCCAAGGGGGGTGAGGAGACCGGCGAACCCATGTCCCTGGCCGTGCTGCCCGACCGCAGCGTGCTGCACACGTCCCGCAACGGCGAGCTGCGGATGACCGACAGCGCCGGCAACACCCGCGTGGTCGGCACCGTCCCGGTCTACTCGCACGACGAAGAGGGTCTCCAAGGCATCGGCCTGGACCCGAAGTTCAGTGAGAACCGCTTCATCTACCTCTACTACGCACCGCCGATGGACACCCCCGCGGGTGACGCTCCCAACGAGGGCACCGCCGCCGACTTCGCCAAGTTCGACGGCGTCAACCGGCTCTCCCGCTTCGTTCTGAAGGCCGACGGCACCCTCGACAACGCCAGCGAGAAGAAGATCCTCGACGTCCCGGCGACGCGCGGCATCTGCTGCCACGTCGGCGGCGACATCGACTTCGACGCGCAAGGCAACCTCTATCTGTCGACCGGTGACGACTCCAACCCCTTCGCGTCCGACGGGTACACCCCCATCGACGACCGTCCCGGACGCAACCCCGCGTACGACGCCCGCCGCACCTCCGGCAACACCAACGACCTGCGCGGCAAGATCCTGCGCATCAAGGTGAACGACGACGCGACCTACTCGGTCCCCGAGGGCAACCTCTTCGCGCCCGGCACCGACAAGACCCGGCCCGAGATCTACGCGATGGGCTTCCGCAACCCCTTCCGTTTCAGCGTCGACAAGAAGACGGGCATCGTCTACGTCGGCGACTACGGGCCCGACGCGGGTGCGGCCGACCCCAAGCGCGGTCCGGCCGGACAGGTGGAGTTCGCCCGGGTGACCAAGCCCGGCAACTACGGCTGGCCTTTCTGCACCGGCGACAACGACGCCTATGTCGACTACGACTTCGCGACCAAGGAGTCCGGCGCGGCCTTCGACTGCGCGGCACCCAAGAACGAGTCGCCGCACAACACCGGCCTGGTCGACCTGCCGCCCGCGCAGGCCGCCTGGATCCCCTACGACGGCGGCTCGGTGCCCGAGTTCGGCAGCGGCTCCGAGTCCCCGATGGGCGGACCCGTCTACCGCTACGACGCCGCGTCCGACTCCCCGGTGAAGTTCCCGGAGGCCTACGACGGCGACTTCTTCGCCGGTGAGTTCGGCCGGCGCTGGATCAAGCGGATCGAGCAGGGTGAGGACGGCACGGTCCAGTCCATCAACGCCGTGCCGTGGACCGGCACGCAGATCATGGACATGGCCTTCGGTCCGGACGGCGCCCTGTACGTACTCGACTACGGAACCGCCTGGTTCGGCGGAGACGAGAACGCCGGCCTCTACCGGATCGAGAACGCCACCGGCGGACGCTCACCCGTCGCCGAGGCCTCGGCCAACAAGACCTCGGGCAAGGCGCCCCTGCGGGTCGCGTTCTCCTCGGCGGGCACCACCGACGGTGACGGCGACGCCCTCACCTATGCGTGGGACTTCGGCGACGGCGGCACGTCCACAGCCGCCAACCCCAGCCACACGTACAAGAAGAACGGCACCTACACCGCGACCGTCACCGCCAAGGACCCGACCGGGCGCACCGGCTCCGCCGGCGTGCACGTCGTCGTCGGCAACACCGCACCGAAGGTGACACTCGAACTGCCCGTCGACGGAGCCCTGTTCAGCTTCGGCGACGAGGTCCCGTTCAAGGTCACGGTCACCGACCCCGAAGACGGCGCCACCGGGGCCATCGACTGCGCCAAGGTCAAGGTGACGTACATCCTCGGCCACGACAGCCACGGTCACCCCGTGACCTCGGCCAACGGCTGCACCGGCACCATCAAGACCTCCGCCGACGGCGGGCACGACCCCAACGCCAACATCTTCGGAGTCTTCGACGCCGAGTACACCGATGGCGGAGGCGGTGGCCAGGCCGCGCTCACCTCTCACGACCAGGCGCAGCTCCAGCCGCGCCACCGGCAGGCCGAGCACTTCAGCGGCTCCTCCGGCATCAAGGTCTACGACAAGGCGAGTGCCCACGGCGGCAAGACCGTCGGTGACGTCGACAACGACGACTGGATCTCCTTCAAGCCGTACAACCTGACCGGTTCCACCAAGCTCACCGCCCGGATCTCCTCCGGCGGGGCCGGCGGATTCCTCGAGGTGCGCACCGGTTCGGCGAAGGGCCCGATCCTCGGCTCCGCGCCCGTGCCCGTCACCGGCGGCTGGGACACCTTCCAGGACATCGACGTGCCCCTGCGGGCCGTGCCCAAGAAGACCACCGAACTCTTCCTGGTCTTCAAGGGCGGTGCCGGAGCGCTCTACGACATCGACGACTTCGAGCTCTCCAACAGCGCACCCGACCGGACCGCCAAGCGCGTCCTCGTCTTCTCCAAGACCGCCGGCTTCCGCCACGACTCCATCCCCACCGGAGTCGCGGCCCTGAAGGAACTCGGCAAGTCCAGCAACATCACGGTCGACGCGACGGAGGAGGCGGGCCAGTTCACCACCAGCAACCTCGCCCGCTACGACGCCGTCGCCTTCCTGTCCACCACCGGTGACGTCCTCAACGCCGACCAGCAGAAGGCGTTCGAGAACTACGTCGCCACCGGCGGCGGGTACATGGGCATCCACGCGGCCGCCGACACCGAGTACGACTGGAAGTTCTACGGCGGGCTCGTCGGCGCGTACTTCGCCTCCCACCCGCAGATCCAGCCCGCGACCGTGCGCGTCGAGGACCACACCCACCCGTCGACCGAGCACCTCCACGAGGCCTGGGAGCGCACCGACGAGTGGTACAACTACCGCACCAACCCGCGTGATCAGGCGCGGGTGCTGGCGACCCTGGACGAGACCACCTACCAGGGCGGCACGATGAAGGGCGATCACCCGATCGCCTGGTGCCAGACCTACGAGGGCGGCCGTGCCTTCTACACCGGCGGCGGCCACACCAAGGAGTCGTACGCCGAGCCGGCCTTCAAGCAGCACCTGCTGGGCGGACTGCGCTACGCCTCCGGCCAGGTCAAGGCCGACTGCAAGCCCCGGACCGACTACCGGCCCATCTTCAACGGCAAGACGCTGGAGGGCTGGAAGCAGGCCGGGCCCGGCAAGTTCAACGTCGTCGACGGTGAGATGCGCTCCGAGGGCGGCATGGGCATGGCCTGGTACCAGGCCAAGGAGCTGAAGTCCTACTCCCTCAAGCTGGACTGGAAGCTCGACGGCGACGACAACTCCGGTGTCTTCGTGGGCTTCCCGGCCTCCGACGACCCCTGGTCAGCCGTGAACAACGGCTACGAGGTGCAGATCGACGCCACCGACGCCGCCGACCGCACCACCGGTGCTGTCTACGGCTTCAAGTCGGCGGACATCAAGGCCCGCGACCGCGTCCTGCGGCCTCCGGGGCAGTGGAACAGTTACGAGATCAAGGTCCAGGGTGAACGTCTCCAGGTCTTCCTGAACGGTGTGAAGATCAACGACTTCACCAACACGGACCCGGCCCGCAGCCTGAAGGACGGCTACATCGGTCTCCAGAACCACGGAGCCGGCGACCAGGCGTCCTTCCGCAACATCCAACTCAGGGAGCTGCCCTCCTAGGCGCCCCCCAGACGGCGGCGGGCGGGGAGGCGCCGTACCCCCCGCCCGCCGTCCTCCACACCATCGCAAGGCAGGGAGGCAGTCCGTGACGAACGAGAATGTACGCACCGGAGTCTGGTTCGTCGGAGCCCGCGGCTCCGTCGCCACCACGGCCGTCGCAGGATGCGCCGCGGTCAGCGCGGGCCTGCATCCGCCGACGGGCATGGTCACCGAGACACCGCCCTTCGCGGCATCGGGTCTGCCCGCCCTGCCGTCGCTGGTCTTCGGCGGCCACGACACCGCACACTGCCCGCTGCCCAAGCGGGCCGAGGAACTCACCGCCGCCGGCGTGCTGCCCCACGGACTCGCGGCCGCCGTACGCGGTGAACTCACCGCCGCCGACGCCGAGATACGGCCCGGTGGCCCGCAGTCCGGCGACACCCGCGGCGACGAGGAACTCATCGCCGCCTTCGCCGCCGACATACGCGACTTCCGGGAGCGGCACGCACTGGCCCGGGTCGTCGTCATCAACGTCTCCTCCACCGAACCCCTGCCGGAACCGGGTGCGCTGCGGCTGCCGCCCAGCTCCCTGTACGCGGCCGCGGCCGTCCGGGCCGGCAGCCCCTTCGTGAACTTCACCCCCTCCACCGGGCTGCGCACCGACGCCCTCATGGACGCCGCCGCTGCCGGTGGACTTCCCCACGCCGGCCGTGACGGCAAGACAGGCCAGACGCTGCTCCGTTCCGTGCTCGCCCCGATGTTCGTGCAACGCGCCCTGTCCGTACGGGCCTGGTCGGGCACCAATCTGCTGGGCGGCGGGGACGGAGCGGCGCTGGCCGATCCGGCGGCCGCGGCGGCGAAGAACGCCGGCAAGGAACGCGTTCTCGCCGACACCCTCGGCCACACCCCGCAGGGCGAGGTGCACATCGACGACGTACCGGCGCTCGGCGACTGGAAGACCGCCTGGGACCACATCGCCTTCGACGGCTTCCTCGGTTCGCGGATGATCCTCCAGACGATCTGGCAGGGCTGCGACTCGGCACTCGCCGCGCCGCTCGTACTCGACCTGGCGCGGCTCGTCGCCCGGGCCCACGAGGTGGGCATCGAGGGACCGCTGCCGGAGCTGGGCTTCTACTTCAAGGACCCCGACGGAGGCCCCGCCGGACTGTCCGAGCAGTTCGCGGCACTTCTGACCTTCGCCGAGCGGCTGCGGGAGACGGCGTGAGGAAGCGGGACGTGGGAGCGTGGGCCGAACTGCTCCGGGTCTCGGCCCTGTTCACCGTCCCGGGAGACGCGCTCGCCGGCGCGGCGTCCCTCGGAGTGGCCCCCAACCGCGGCACGGCCCTCGCCCTCGGGTCCTCGCTCTGCCTGTACGAGGCGGGCATGGCGCTCAACGACTGGGCGGACCGCGACGAGGACGCGATCGACCGCCCGCACCGGCCCATCCCCTCGGGCCGTATCGCCCCACGGTCGGCACTGACGGCCGCAGCGGTCCTGACGGGAGCGGGCCTCGCCCTGTCCGCGGCCGCCGGCCGTCGGTCACTGGCTCTGGCCACGGCCCTCGCGGCGACGGTCTGGTCGTACGACCTGCACTTCAAGCACACCCGAGGAGGCCCGGCGGCGATGGCGGCGGCACGGAGCCTGGACGTCCTGCTCGGAGCGGCCGCCACGGGTACGGCGGCAGCTCCGGGCACGTCGGCGGCCACCGCCACGGCTGCGCGCGCCACGTCGGGTACCCGTACGGCCGCCACCAATCCTGCCGCACGTGCCAGGTCGGTCGCCGGCTCGCCGGTCCGCGGCAGGCCCGTCACCGGCAGGGCGGTACGCGGCACAGCCGCCACCACCGTCCCGAGGACCCGCGCCGCCCTGCCCGGTGCCGTGGTGATGGGTGCGCACACCTACGCCGTCACCTCCGTGTCACGGCACGAGGCCCACGGCGGATCGACGCTCGTACCCCTCACCGCGCTCGCAGCCACGCTGGGGCTCGGCGCGCTCGGCATCCGCGAACAGCGCACCGCCCCGGGCACACCGCCGGCGCGGCTGCTGGTCACCGCGCTCGCGGGTGCGTACGTCCGCACCGCGGCGAAGCCCTTCCTGCACGCCGCCCTCAACCCGTCCCCGCCGCTCACCCAGCGCGCGGTGGGCGGCGGCATCCGGGCGATGATCCCGCTCCAGGCCGCGCTGGCCGCACGCGCCGGCGGCGGTGCGTCGGCCGTGGCCCTGATGGGACTGGTACCGCTCGCCCGCAAGCTCGCACGGAAGGTGAGCCCCACATGAGCCGACACCCCGCTCCCTCCATCCGTCTCGGCTACGGCACGAATGGGCTGACGGACCTGCGTCTGTCCGACGCGCTCGCCCTGCTGGCCGACCTCGGTTACGACGGCGTCGGTCTCACCCTCGACCACATGCACCTGGACCCGCTGGCCTCCGACCTCGCCGCCCGCACCCGCCAGGTGGCCGCCCGGCTGGGGGAGCTGGGCCTGGAGGTCACGGTCGAGACGGGCGCCCGGTATGTGCTCGACCCGCGGCGCAAGCACGGGCCGTCGCTGCTCGACGCAGATCCGGACCAGCGGGCCGCCCGGACCGCGCTGCTCATCACCGCGGTGCAGGTCGCCGCCGACCTGGGCGCTCACGCCGTTCACTGCTTCAGCGGCATCACCCCGGCCGGGACCGACGACGACACGGCGTGGAAACGCCTCACCGAGGCCCTCGTCCCGGTGCTGGACGCCGCGGAACGCGCCGGAGTGCCCCTCGCCATCGAACCGGAACCAGGTCATCTGCTCGCCACCCTCGCCGACTTCCACCACCTCAGAGGCCTACTCGACAGCCCCGCCCCGCTCGGCCTCACACTCGACATCGGCCACTGCCAGTGCCTGGAGCCGGCGTCGCCCGCGGACTGCGTCCGCGACGCGGCCCCCTGGCTGCGGCACGTCCAGATCGAGGACATGCGCCGAGGCGTCCATGAGCACCTGCCCTTCGGCGACGGCGAGATCGACTTCCCACCCGTGCTCGCCGCCCTCGCGGCCACCGGCTACCAGGGCCTGACGGTCGTCGAACTGCCCCGCCACTCCCACGCGGGCCCCGAACTCGCCCGCACCTCGATCGAGTTCCTGCGCGCCAAGGGGGCGGCGGCATGCTGATGACCCGCAAGGAGCTGGACAGCCGGCTCGGCGGAGCCGCCCGCGCCTGGCTCGACGAGTCGCTCGCCGAAGCGGCGCACGCCGCGGACGCCGGCGAGGACGCCACCACCGTGTACGCGGCACGCTCATGGGAGATGCGCTTCGCCGCCGCGGGCCGTCAGTGCGGTCAGGACAACGCCGACACCGTCCGCGCCCTGCTGCTCCTCGAGGCACGCGCCGACGCCGACACCCTGACCCGCCTCTACCAGCAGGGCAGCGCCGCCGAACGCCGGGCCGTCCTGCTTGCACTGCCCCAGCTCTCCCCACCGCCCTCCGCCGGCCTCCCGCTGGTGGAGGACGCGCTGCGCACCAACGACACCCGGCTGGTCGCCGCCGCCGTCGGCCCCTACGCCTTCGAGCACCTCGATCCCCACGCCTGGCGGCACGCCCTGCTGAAGTGCCTGTTCACCGGTGTGCCCGTGGACAGCGCCCACGGACTCGAACGGCGCGTCCGCGGCGATGCCGAACTCGCCAGGATGCTCGGCGACTACGCCGCCGAACGCACCGCGGCCGGCCGTCCCGTACCCGCCGACCTCCACCGCGTCCTCGCCCTGACGTCCCCCACGGAGGAGATCTGATGCGCATCTTCGACCCCCACATCCATATGACCTCCCGTACCACCGACGACTACGAGGCGATGTACGCGGCCGGAGTCCGCGCTCTCGTCGAGCCGTCGTTCTGGCTGGGACAGCCCCGCACCTCGGTCGCCTCCTTCACCGACTACTTCGACGCCCTGCTGGGCTGGGAGCCGTTCCGCGCGGCCCAGTACGGCATCGCGCACCACTGCACCATCGCGCTGAACCCCAAGGAGGCGAACGACCCGCGCTGTGTGCCGGTGCTCGACGAACTGCCCCGCTATCTCGTCAAGGACAACGTCGTCGCCGTCGGTGAGATCGGTTACGACTCCATGACCCCGGCGGAGGACACCGCACTGGCCGCCCAGCTCCAGCTGGCGGCCGACCACGGCCTGCCCGCCCTCGTCCACACCCCGCACCGGGACAAGCTCGCGGGTCTGCACCGCACCGTCGACGTCATCCGCGAATCCGCCCTGCCGACGGAGCGCGTGCTGCTCGACCACCTCAACGAGACCACCATGAAGCACGCCGTCGGCAGCGGCTGCTGGATGGGCTTCTCCATCTACCCCGACACCAAGATGGACGAGGACCGCATGGTCGCCGTGCTCAAGGAGTACGGAACGGAGAAGATCCTGGTCAACTCGGCCGCCGACTGGGGCAAGAGCGACCCGTTGAAGACCCGCAGCACCGGCGACGCCATGCTCGCAGCGGGGTTCAGCGAGGACGACGTCGACAAGGTGCTCTGGCGCAACCCCGTCGCCTTCTACGGCCTCAGCGGCCGCCTCCAGCTCGACACCCCGGAACCGGAGCCCCTGCACGAGGGCAACTCCATCCTTCGCGGCGGGGAATGAGGAGGCAGTCCCGTGCGCTTCCGCCACCCCGACGGCACCACCGTCCACCTCGGCTACTGCACCAACGTCCATCCCGCCGAGACCCTCGACGGCGTCCTCGCCCAGCTCCGCGACCACTGCGAGCCGGTGCGCCGCCGTCTCGGCCGTGACCGGCTGGGCATCGGCCTCTGGCTGGCCAAGGACGCGGCCCGGGCCCTCGTCACCGACCCCGCCGCGCTGCGGGGCCTGCGCGGCGAACTCGACCGCAGAGGCCTGGAGGTCGTCACCCTCAACGGCTTCCCCTACGAGGGCTTCGGCGCCGAAGAGGTCAAGTACCGCGTCTACAAGCCGGACTGGACGGATCCCGAACGCCTCTCCCACACCACCGATCTCGCCCGGGTGCTGGCCGGCCTCCTGCCCGAGGACGTCACCGAGGGCACCATCTCCACCCTGCCGCTGGCATGGCGCACCCCCTTCGACAACGTTGCCGCCGAGAGCGCCCGCGCGGCGCTGACCGCGCTCGCCGAACGCCTCGACGCCCTCGAGGACCTCACGGGCAAGTCCGTCCGCATCGCCGTCGAGCCCGAACCCGGCTGCATCGTCGAGACGACCGCCGACGCCATCGCGCCCCTGAGCGGCGTCGCCTCCCACCGGATCGGCGTCTGCATCGACACCTGTCATCTCGCCACCTCCTTCGAAGATCCAGAAACCGCCCTGGCCGCCCTCACCGCGGCCGGCGTAACCGTGCCCAAGGCCCAGCTGTCCGCGGCCCTGCATGCCGAGGAACCCCATCTGCCCGACGTACGCGCCGCGTTGGCCGCCTTCGCCGAGCCCCGCTTCCTGCACCAGACCCGCACCCGGACGAGCGCCGGCCTGCGCGGCACCGACGACCTGCCGGAAGCCGTCGCCGGTGAGGCACTGCCCGACGGCGCACCGTGGCGATCGCACTTCCACGTCCCGCTGCACGCCCCGCCCGCCCCGCCCCTCGCCTCCACCCTCCCCGTCCTGAAGGACACGCTGGCCCGGCTCGTCGGGGGCCCGGCACCCCTGACCCGTCACCTGGAAGTGGAGACGTACACCTGGCAGGCCCTGCCCGCCGAGCTGCGCCCCCGCAACCGCACCCAGCTCGCCGACGGCATCGCCGCCGAACTCACCCTCGCCCGCGACCTCCTGGTCGACCTCGGCCTCAAGGAGCTGCCATGACCGACGCCGGACAGACCGCGCCCACCCCTCTCCTCGTCCTGGACGTCGTCGGCCTCACCCCTCAGCTCCTGGAGCACATGCCGAACCTGCGGGCACTCGCCGGCTCCGGCTCCCAGGCCCCGCTGTCCACCGTGCTGCCGGCCGTGACCTGTGCCGCGCAGTCCACCTTCCTGACCGGCACCCTGCCCGCCGAACACGGCATCGTCGGCAACGGCTGGTACTTCCGCGACCTGGGCGATGTGCTGCTGTGGCGGCAGCACAACGGACTGGTCGGCGGCGACAAGCTGTGGGACGCGGCGCGGCGTGCGCACCCCGGCTACACGGTGGCCAACATCTGCTGGTGGTACGCGATGGGCGCGGACACCGACTTCATCGTCACTCCCCGTCCCGTCTACTACGCCGACGGCCGCAAGGAACCCGACTGCTACACCCGCCCGCCGGAGCTCCACGACGAACTCACCGGCGAGCTCGGCACCTTCCCGTTGTTCCACTTCTGGGGTCCCGGCGCCGACCTGGTGTCCAGCCAGTGGATCATCGACGCCACCCGTCACATCATGGCCACCCGCCATCCCGATCTGACCCTGTGCTACCTCCCTCATCTCGACTACGACCTGCAGCGCTTCGGCCCCGACGACCTCCGTTCCCACCGGGCGGCCACCGACCTGGACGCGGCCCTCGCCCCGCTGCTGGCCGACGCCCACAGGGAGGGCCGCACGGTCGTCGCGCTGTCGGAGTACGGCATCACGAGGGTCAGCCGCACCGTCGACATCAACCGGGTCCTGCGCCGCGCCGGGCTGCTCGAAGTCCACACCCAGGACGGCATGGAGTACCTGGACGCGATGGCCTCCCGGGCCTTCGCGGTGGCCGACCACCAGATCGCCCACGTCTACGTCCGTCGCCCCGAGGACCTGGAGGCCACCCGTCAGGCGCTGGCGGACCTCCCGGGCATCGAGCAACTCCTGGACGACGAGGGCAAGAAGGCCCACGGCCTGGACCACCCCCGTGCCGGTGAGCTCGTCGCGGTCGCCGAACCGGACGCCTGGTTCACGTACTACTACTGGCTCGACGACAACCGGGCACCCGACTTCGCCCAGCTGGTCGAGATCCACCGCAAGCCCGGCTACGACCCCGTCGAACTCTTCATGGATCCCCAGGATCCGTACGTCAAGGTCAAGGCGGCCACGGCGATCGCGCGCAAGAAGCTCGGCATGCGCTACCGGCTCGCCGTCGTCCCCCTCGACCCGTCACCTATTCGTGGCAGCCACGGCCGGCTGCCCGCACACGACGACGAAGGCCCGCTCATCATCTGCTCCACCCCCCAGGCAGTCACCGGCCGCGTCGAAGCCACCGAGGTGAAGTCCCTGCTGCTTCACCTCGCTGGACTCCACTGAACCAGACGGCACCGACAACAAGGAGTTATCCACATGAGCCGCACCTCCAAGAACCACGACCCGGAGCTCTCCCACCGTCTCAGCAGACGCGGCATGCTCGGCGTCGCCGCCGGCGCCGCCGCCATGCTCGGAGCGGCCGTCCCGGCCTCCGCGGCCCCCGTCACGGCGGCACAGGACAGGGGACACGGCCGCGGCGGTCCCGTCCTGCCGCCCGGGCGACTCGGCATCCAGCTCTACTCGCTGCGGGACAAGGTCTCCACCCTCGGCTTCGCGCCCGTCTTCGCGGAGCTGGCGAAGTACGGCTACGACGAGGTCGAGTTCGCGGGCTACACCCAGGGCTCCGCGGGCCCCATCACGCTCGCTCAGCTCAAGCGGCTGGCCAGGGACCACGGCCTGAACCCCATCGGCAGCCACGTCAACTACTACGACGACAACAACCCGGGCGCCTACAGCTTCGCGCAGAACCTGGAGAAGGTGCTCGACGACGCCCAGGCCCTCGGGCTCAAGCACATCGGCACCGCCTCCGGGCCCTGGCGCTACGGCGCGACCGTCGACGGCTGGAAGCGCGCCGCCGAGGACTTCAACACCTACGGCGCCGCCGCTCGCAGGCGCGGCATGAAGTTCTACCAGCACAACCACGCCGAGGAGTTCTCCTTCGCCACCGACAAGCCGAAGGTCCGTCTCTACGACGTGCTGCTCGCCGAGACCGACCCGAACCTCGTCTACCTGGAGATGGACATCTACTGGGCGTACGTGGCCCAGTTCCGCTTCGGCAAGCAGGTCGACGGCACCCCCGCCCCGTTCGACCCGCTGCGCTACGTCCTCAGGCAGCCGGACCGCTACCCGCTCTTCCACGTCAAGGACGGCGAGCGCAACGATGCGGCCCGCGACGGGTACGACATGGTCGACGTCGGTGACGGTGACATCGACTACAAGCGGTTCATCTCGGCGGTGAACAAGACCCACGGCGGACGCCGCGACCACCACTGGCAGGCGGAGCACGACAACCCGGTCGAGTCCTTCGCGTTCGCCCGCAAGTCCAGCGCCCACCTCCACTCGCTGCGTGAGAAGGACTGCTAGGCCGTCCGTCGTCGTCTCTCGTTCGGTTCGCGGACCGTCACCGGAGGTCCGTCGAGAATCTTGCTACCGGCCAGTAGAGGGAACGTAAGGTTCCGTCCATCATGGGACGCGAGCATGTCAAGGCCCTCCGTCCGTACGGGCGGAGGGCTTTCCCTGAGCTGTTCCGAGACCAGGAGAACCCCCCATGCATGCAGGCAAGTGGAGAGTCCGGTCGGTGGCGGGCGTCGCCGCACTGGCGTTCACCGTGGCCACGCCCGTGGCCACCGCCGCGACCCCGGCACCGGCGGACGGCCCGGCGGCCAAGGCCGTTTCCACGGCGCAGACGTCGAACGGTCCGTTCCTCGCCGATGTCGACTACGCGACGTGGCAGCGTGATGTGAAGGCCGTCATCGATGTCGCGCGTCCCTACATCGAGCAGCGCACCGCGAACACCGGTGGCAAGAAGCAGGCGATCGTCCTCGACATCGACAACACGTCGCTGGAGACGGACTTCCACTACTTCTGGGAGATCCCGACCCCCGCGGTGAAGCCGGTGCTCGACCTCGCCACGTACGCGGAGTCCCGCGGTGTGGACATCTTCTTCGTCACCGCACGCCCGGGCATCATCTACTCGCTGACCGAGTACAACCTGGAGCGGGTCGGCTTCCCGGTCGACGGTCTGTACGTCCGCGACCTGCCCGACCTCTTCCACGAGGTCAGCACGTACAAGACCGGCAAGCGCGCCGAGATCGAGGCCAAGGGCTACACGATCATCGCCAACATCGGCAACAACACCACCGACCTGGTGGGCGGGCACGCCGAGAAGACGTTCAAGCTGCCCGACTACGACGGCGACCTCTCCTAGGTCTCGTCGGCGGGTCTCACCCGAAGGTCCTCCACGCACGACGAGGGGGGCCGCCGCGACCGGTCGATCCGGGACCGGCACGGTGTCCCGCAGACCGGACAGCCGCTCGGCCGCCGCCACACAGATCCGCATGTCTCCCTGCCGCCGGTAGAGCTGCG
>NZ_JBEOSJ010000027.1:0-67784 GCF_040302905.1 Streptomyces sp. NPDC096193
ACGTCGAGGCCTCGTCCAAGGCGGAGTAGAAGCAGTGGGCGGCGGAACTCGACGCGGTGCTGGACGCCCGTTTCGAGGACTCCGACGCGTAGGAGATCTCCGTGGCGGCCAAGGCGGTTCGGTCTCCCGAGCCGTGCCGGACCGGCGTCCTTGTCCCCCGTAGGTCCCCCGTGCTTCCCCATCCCCCGTCCCCCCGGGGCCCCGTGCTCCGCGTCCCCCCTGTGGTGCCGGACAACCCGTGGTCGACGAGTTCTCCGTCGTGCACCCCCCGTTCCGTCAGGGGAGCCGCGCCGTTCCGCCGCCCCGTGTCGGCGGTGCCGGCGCCGCGCCCCTTCCGTGGTCTCCACTCTTCCCTCTGCGCAGGTGGCGCCCCATCCGCCCGCCTACTCATCTCTCCCCCTAGGTACAGGTACTCAGTCGTCCGCGCTCGTCCCCACCCGCGGCGGCCCGCCTCTGGTTACGATCGCGTCCGTGTCCGTACTCCCCCTCGTCTTCACCAGTGGCTGGGCCAGCGGGATCAACGCCTATGCGGTGATCCTCCTGTTCGGCGTCTTCGGCGCCACCGGGGTCTCCGACGAGGTGCCCGAGTCGCTGCAACGCACCGACGTCCTGATCGTCGCCGGTGTGCTCTTCCTCTGCGAGGCGGTGGCGGACAAGATCCCTTACGTCGACTCGATATGGGATGCGGTGCACACCGTGATCCGACCGGTTGCGGGCGCGGTCGTGGCCGCGCTGCTGGCCGGGGAGAGCGGGTCGCTGCCGGAGATCACGGCCGGCGCCATCGGCGGCTCGACCGCCCTGATGAGCCATCTCGTCAAGTCCGGCACCCGGATGGCGATCAACACCTCGCCCGAGCCGTTCAGCAATGTCGCGATGAGCGTCGCCGAGGACCTGGGCGTCGCGGGGATCATCACCTTCGCCGTCTTCAACCCGGTGGCCGCGGCGATCATCGCCGCCACGCTGCTGGTCCTCGGCATGGTCGTCGTGGTGTTCCTGGCCTCCAAAATCCGCCGGTTCCTGCGCCGCAGAGCGCAGCGGCGCGAGGAGAAACGACTGGCCGCCACGGTGGCCGGCCGCCCACCGGACTGAGTGTCACAGGCTGCCGATACAGTCCCTGACATGGCACGGATTGCGGTGATCGGCGCCGGGATGGGCGCCATGGCGGCTGCCGCCCGGCTGGCCGTGGCAGGCCACCGGGTGACGGTGTACGAGCGCTCGGCGACGTACGGCGGCGCGCTGGGCGCCTTCGAGCACGACGGGTTCGTCTTCGACACCGGCCCGGGTCTGCTGCATCTACCCGCCGTCTGGCGGGACTTGTTCCTGAAAACCGGCAAGGAGCCGCTGGAGCGGTGCGTCGGTCTGAGCGAGGTCGACCCCGCGAGCCGGCACCTGTTCGCCGACGGCTCGGCGGTGACCCTGCCGAACGCCTCGCGGGCCGGCATCGTCTCCGCGCTGGAGTCGTCGCTGGGCGCCGGAGCCGGTGAGCGGTGGGGCGACTTCCTCGGACGGGCGCGGGACACCTGGGACCGCTCCCGCCGGCCGCTGCTTGAGGAGCCCCTGTGGGACGACTGGCAGGTGCTGGGCCGGGATCCCTACCCGGCCGTGCGGCAGCGCAGAATGTTGCGCACCCGGCAGGCAGCCACCGTCGCCGAGGTCGGCGTCCTGGAGCTGGCCGACCCCCGGCTGGCCGCGCTCTTCGAGGGCTGCGCCCTGGCGTACGGCCTGGACCCCCGGCTCGCCCCCGCGAGCGCCGCCCTGCTGCCGTACATGGAACAGACCTTCGGCAGCTGGTATGTCGCGGGCGGCATGCGGGAGTTGGCCCGCGCGGTGTACGAGCGCTGTCTGGCCCGCAAGGTGGAGTTCGTCTTCGGGTCGGAGGTGACGTCGGTCGTGGTGCGGGACGGTCGCGCGGCCGGTGTCGAGCTCGCCGAGGGCGCTTTCGCCGGAGCCGACCATGTGGTGGCAGGCGCGGACACCCCGCTTCCGGCCGGGCAGGAGCTGTGGGGGGAAGGTGACGTTCGTCCGCAAGTGGCGCCCGAGGGAGGGCAGTTGACGGGCCGGTTCACCGTTTTGCTGGGGCTGCGCGGGGCACGGCCCGCCTCGGCCGTCCACCGGAGCGTGGTTCACTCCCCCGACACCGGCGCGGAGGCGGCGGCCGTCTTCGGCGGCCGACTCGCCGAGCGGCCCACGGTCACCGTGCTGCGGCCCGACGACCCGCGCACCCGCCCGGACGACACACACGAGGCGGTCACCGTCACCGCGACGGTGACCGGCCACGGCGGCGCGGTCGACTGGAGGGACAAGGCGCTGCGCGAGCGCTGCACGGAAGCGCTGATCGACGCAGCGGGCACAGCGGTCGAGGACCTGCGCGCACGGGCGCTGTGGCACGAGATCCTGACGCCCGCCGAGACGGGTGCCGTCCCGGCGCCGTCGCTCGCCGGGTTCGGCGGCCGGTATCTGCACCCCGCGAACAGCACCCGGCTGCCCGGGCTTCATCTGGTCGGCGGACGCTCGCATCCCGGCGGCGGACTGGCGCACGCCGGCATGTCGGGGGCGCTCGTGGCCGGACTCGTCGTGGAGGGCGCGGACTTCCGCGGCTCGCGGTGAGGCGCGGGGGGCTCCGCCGCTGACGTTACGACAGTCGGCGCCGGCTCGGACGGGGTCCGACCGCGGCTCAGAAGCGGTACTGCTGCTCGTTGTACTCGTTGTCGTAGCCGTACGGCGACTGCTGTTCCCCGGGCACCTGCTGGTCGGTGTCCCGCTGCTGCGGAACCCACACCCCGCCGGGCGGAGTGTCGCTGTACGACGGCTGCGCGTAGTACGGATCGGTGTACTGCTGCTGCTGCGGGCTGCCGAAGCTGTCGTAGTTCTCGTAGGTGCTGTACTGCTGGCCGCCCACGTAGGGGTCGGAGTACGCGGCGTACTGCTGCTGGTCGGTGCCGTAGTCGTACTGCCCGGCGAAGGCGTCCTGGCCCGTGGGCTGCTGGTCGTAGCCGTAGTACGGGTCGTACTGGCTGTCGGTGCTGCTCGCGGGCTGCCCGTAGTTATCGGCGTTCTGGGCGTTCTGGTCCTGCTGCATCGCCGCGTAGGCCGCGTCGCTGTAGACGCCGTACTGCCCGGTGTCGTCGGGCAGCGGCTGCGGCTCGTAGACCGGCTCGGGGTCCAGGTCGGGGGCGGCGGGAGCCTCGTAGGCGAGGTCCGACACCTCCAGCGTGGGTTCACGCGTAACGGCTTCGCCCTGCCGCCCACCGGACTTGCGGCGGCGGCTCGCGCCGGGGCTGCCGCCGAGGGCCCAGCCGGTGGAGAAGCCGCGACGGAAGGAGAGCGTCACATAGGTCTGTCCCACGGCGAAGGCGATGGCACCGAGCGCGATCACGACCACGGACGGCAGCAGCACGCCGAAGACGACGCACAGGAATCCGCCGAAGGCCAACAGCCGCCAGCGCAGCCGCGCCTTGTACTGCAGCAGCACCTCGCCGAGCAGCCACAGCGCGACGACTCCGAACGCGACGTAGAGGACCGTCCAGCCCATGCCCGCCCCTCTCCTTCGGCCGCCGCCCCCGGTCGGGTCGGGTACGACCGATCACAACTGCTCGTGCAGTCCGAGATTCTCGTAGATTTCGAGCGTCGCCGTGGAGTTGTTGAGCGTAATGAAGTGCAGTCCGGGGACACCCTCGGAGAGCAGCTCGGCGCAGAACTCCGTTGCGAACTCGATCCCCATGGAGCGTACAGCCGCCGGATCGTCCTTGACCGTGAGGATGCTCTCTTTCAGGTCCCCAGGGATGGATGCGTTGCTGAGCTGGGCAAACCGCTCGAGCTGTTTGACGCTGGTGACGGGCATGATCTCGGGGATGATCGGGGTGGTGCAGTCCGCGGCCGCGACCCGGTCACGCAGCCGCAGATAGTCCTCGGCCTTGAAGAACATCTGGGTGATCGCGTAGTCCGCGCCCGCGCGGCACTTGTCGACGAAGTGCCGGGTGTCGGTCTCCCAGTCGGCGGACCGGGGATGCATCTCCGGGAAGGCTGCCACGCCGACACAGAAGTCGCCCGACTCCTTGATCAGGCGCACCAGTTCGGCCGCGTACTGCACGCCGTCGGGGTGCTTGACCCAGTCGCCCATCGGGTCGCCGGGCGGGTCGCCCCGGACGGCGAGGATGTTGCGGATCCCGGCGTCGGCGTACTGACCGATCATGTTCCGCAGTTCGGCGATCGAGTGGTTGACCGCGGTGAGGTGCGCGACGGGGGTGAGTGTCGTGTCCGCGGCGATCTGCTCGGTGGCCTTGACCGTGCCGGCGCGGGTGGAGCCGCCGGCGCCGTAGGTCACGGAGACGAAGCTGGGGGCGACCGCCTCGACCCGGCGCAGAGCGTTCCAGAGGTTGCGCTCGCCCTTTTCCGTCTTAGGCGCCCAGAACTCGAAGGAGTAGGACGTCTTGCCGGTCGCGAGCAGCTCACGCACCGTCCGTGCGCGGTCCGTCCTGGTGGAAGCTGTTCCGAGGGCCATACCCGCAGGTTATCCACGCCCAGGGGGTGACCCAACCGGAGTCCACCCATCGGACACCGATTGTTCGCCCTCGGCCTACTCTCCGCGCTCGCGGATCCGCTTGGCCAGATGGGCCGCCGCGGCCGCCGGATCGGCCGCCTCGGTGACCGCCCGGACGACGACGGCCCGGCGGGCGCCCGCGTCGAGGACTTCGTCAAGATTGCCCGCGTCGATGCCGCCGATCGCGAACCAGGGGCGGTCGGTGCCCAGCGCGGCGGTGGAGCGCACGAGGTCCAGGCCGGGGGCGTGCCGGCCGGGCTTGGTGGGCGTCGGCCAGCAGGGGCCCGTGCAGAAGTAGTCCACGCCGGGCTCGACGGCCGCCGCGGCGGCCTCGGAGGCGGCGTGCGTGGAGCGGCCGATGAGGACCTCGTCACCGAGAATGGCGCGGGCGGCCGGGACGGGCAGATCGCCCTGGCCCAGATGCAGGACCGCGGCGCCGATGGCATGGGCGACGTCCGCGCGGTCGTTCACGGCGAGCAGCTTGCCGTGCCGGCGGCAGGCGTCGGCGAAGACCTGGAGGTGCTCCAGCTCCTCGGCCGCCTCCATGCCCTTGTCGCGCAGCTGCACGATGTCGACGCCGGAGGCGAGCACCGTGTCGAGGAACGCGGCGAGGTCGCCCTGCTTCTTGCGGGCGTCCGTGCACAGATACAGCCGGGCGTCGGACAGCAGCGCGCGAGCCGTGGACATGGCGATTCCCCCCGGGGCGGGTCGGCGGTGTGCGGGCAGGGCGCTACGGCCCCGTCCGCACACCGCTTGATGGTGTCTTCAGGGCGTCAGACGGCGAGCGCCTGGGCCCGGCGCTTCACCTCCGTGCCGCGATTCTCGCTGAGCGCCTGCGCGGGGGTGCCGGGCAGGGTCGGGTCGGGGGTGAAGAGCCACTCCAGCATCTCTTCGTCGGAGAAGCCGTCGTCCCTCAGGAGCGTCAGGGTGCCGGAGAGGCCCTTGACGACCTTCTCGCCGCTGATGAAGGCGGCGGGAACCTGGAGCACCCGGTTCTCACCTCGGCGCACCGCGATCAGCTGGCCCTCCTTGACCAGCTGCCGGACGCGCGTCACCTCGACATCGAGCATTTCCGCGATGTCGGGGAGGGTGAGCCAGGCGGGGACGAGAGCATCGATCTTTGCGTCAATCTCGGTCACAGGACAAGCCTGCCATCTGGGACTGACAGTGGGTAGCGCTGCCTCGCGCACCGACGCCCCGATCAGCCCGGAATCGGGAAGAATGCGCAGGTCAGCGCGGAACTGTCGGGAGAGAGCCTGCTCACAGCGAAGCGGCCTTCAGAGGGACCGAGGGGTCCGCGGCCGTCGTCGGATCCAGCCGTGTGCCCGTCAGGACGAGTTTGCGGCCCTGCGCCAGATCGCGCGGCCTGCCCACCGCGAGGAGGGCGACGAGCGCTCCCTCCCGCAGCCACAGCACCGACCAGGAGGCACCCGCCGGGTCCCCGCGCCACACCATCGTGTCGGCGACGGCGTGGTGGCCCACGTACTGCACGAACCGGCCGAACTGCTCGGACCAGAAGTACGGGACGGGGTCGTAGATCTGCGCCGGTTCGCCGAGATCCTCCGCGATCACGTTGGCGGCGACCGTGCGCGGTCCCTGGAGTGCGTTGTCCCAGTGGTGCACGAGCAGCCGCTGCCCGTACCGGGAGGACGGGAAGGAGGCGCAGTCACCGACGGCGTACACATCGGGCAGCGAGGTGCGCAGATACTCGTCGGCGGTGATCGCGCCGTCCGGACCGAGCGCGATGCCGCAGCCGGTGAGCCAGCGGGTGGCGGGCCGTGCGCCGATGCCGACGACGACGGCCCCGGCGGCGAGCCGCCTGCCGTCCGAGAGAATCACCGTGCCGGGCTCGATCTCCTCCACCCGTGAGCCCGTGAGCAGTTCGATGCCGTACTCCGCGTACCAGTCGGTCATCGTGGCGGCGACCTCGCCGGGCAGCGCGCCGGCGAGGGGGCGGTCCGCGGCCTCGACGACTGTGACCGTGCAGCCGGCCTCGCGCGCCGCGGTCGCGAACTCCGCGCCGATCCAGCCCGCGCCGACGACCACGATGTCGTGCTGCCGCGCGAGCACGGGACGCAGCCGGGCGGCGTCGTCGAGGGTGCGCAGCAGATGGACGCCGGGCACCGACGCGGCCCCCGGCAGATGGACGGGTTCGGCGCCGCTGGCGACGACCAGGACGTCGTAGGGGACGGGCCCGGCCTCGGTGTCCAGTTCGTGTTCCTGCGGACGGACACCGGTCACCTCGCAGCCGAGCCGCAGCCCGATGCCGAGGGCCTCGAAATCGACGTCGAAGGCCGAGCCCTCCGCCTTGCCGAGGAGGACGGCCTTGGACAGCGGGGGACGGTCGTACGGCTGATGGGGTTCGGCGCCGATGAGGGTGACCGGACCGGTGAAGCCCTGTTCGCGCAGGGCCACGGCGGTCTGCACGCCCGCCATCCCGGCTCCGACGACGACCACGCGCCGCGCCTGCTGTGTCTGCTGCTCGCTCACCCGTCAACCTTACGCATCCCGCGACCTCACCTGACACCTCGTCAGGACAGCGGCTGCTCCACGACGCTCGTCCCGCTGCCCTCCTGCGACTCCCACTCCCAGCTCTCCTCCAGGCGCAGTCTGCCGTCCGGCAGCTCGGCGACCGTCGAGACGCAGTGCCCTGACGCGGTACGGCCGTCGGTCTTCAACTGCACGTACCGGAAGTCGATCCGGTCCCCCTCACGGGTGCCCACCAGATGACCGCGGACGACGTCGCCGCCCGCGTACTCGGCCCAGATGTGCCCGTCCCGCTCGTGGTACGTGAAGCGGGTACGGGTGCCGACCTGGCCCGGAGCCTGGTCCGCGACCGGCACCAGAACGACTCCGTCGAGCGACCCCGCCATCGGATACACCTCCTGTACCGCAGGCCATGGGAGGCCGTCGCTCCCTTACTGCGACACCGGGCCCGGGGTTAGGCTGGCCACCGTAAGACACTCGCGGGAGTCCGGACGCACCGGGCTGAGAGGGAGGCTGGACGGCCTCCGACCGTACGAACCTGATCCGGGTCATGCCGGCGAAGGGAGGGGCTGGACGCCCATGTCGCGTATCCCACACACGCGCGCCTCAGACGTTCTCGTCGTCGGGGGCGGAATCATCGGACTGGTCACGGCCTGGCGCGCGGCCCAGCGCGGACTGGCCGTCACCGTCGCCGATCCGGAGCCGGGCGGCGGCGCGGCGCAGGTCGCCGCGGGCATGCTCGCCGCCGTCACCGAACTGCACTACGGCGAGCAGACGCTGCTCGCGCTCAACGTCGCGTCCGCACAGCGCTATCCGGCGTTCGTCGCCGAGCTGGAGGAGGCGAGCGGACAGGGCGTCGGCTACCGCGCCTGCGGGACGCTCGCCGTCGCTCTCGACGCCGACGACCGCGCCCATCTGCGGGAACTGCACGCCCTGCAACGGCGTTCCGGGCTCGCCTCCGAGTGGCTGACCGGCCGTGAGTGCCGGCGCCTGGAGCCCATGCTCGCTCCCGGTGTCCGCGGCGGTCTGCGGGTGGACGGCGACCACCAGGTCGACCCGCGCCGCCTCGCGTCCGCGCTGGTCACGGCGTGCGAGCGGGCGGGAGTGGTCTTCCGTCACGGCTGGGCGGAACGGCTGACCGTCACGGGCGACCGGGCGGCCGGTGTCGTCCTCGCCGACGGGGAGGAGCTCACCGCCGACCAGGTGGTGCTCGCCGGCGGCAGTCTGAGCGGCAGGCTCCAGGGCGTCCCGGCGGACGTGCTGCCTCCCGTCCGTCCGGTGAAGGGCCAGGTCCTGCGGCTGACCGTGCCTTCCGCGTACGCGCCCTTCCTGTCCAGGACCGTCCGTGCGGTGGTCCGCGGCAGCGATGTCTATCTGGTGCCGCGCGAGAACGGCGAGCTGGTCGTCGGCGCGACCAGCGAGGAGCTCGGCTGGGACACCACGGTCACCGCGGGCGGTGTGTACGAGCTGCTGCGCGACGCCCACGAGCTGGTGCCCGGCATCACGGAGCTGCCGCTCACCGAGACCCGCGCGGGCTTGCGCCCCGCCTCCCCCGACAACGCGCCGCTGCTCGGCCCGACCGCGCTGCCCGGCCTGCACCTGGCCACCGGTCACCACCGCAACGGGGTCCTCCTGACGCCCGTCACCGGTGATGTGATGGCCGCGGCCCTGGTCTCCGGCTCGCTCCCCGACGAGGCCCGCCCCTTCACCCCTCGCCGCTTCTCCACCGTCTCCCAGGAGCAGCCCGCATGAACGTCTCCGTCAACGGCGAGACCAGGATGCTCGCCACCGGAACCACACTCGACACCCTGGTCACGGAGCTGACCGCCGCCCCGTCCGGCGTCGCCGCCGCCGTCAACGAGACCGTGGTCCCGCGCAGCGCGTGGGCGGGCACCCAGCTCGACGACGGCGACCGTGTCGAGGTCCTCACCGCAGTCCAGGGAGGCTGATCAGCCATGGCCGACGACCGTCTCACCATCGGTGACACCACCTTCAACTCCCGGCTGATCATGGGCACCGGCGGTGCGCCCAGCCTCGATGTCCTGGAGCGCTCCCTGATCGCGAGCGGCACCGAACTCACCACCGTCGCGATGCGCCGCCTGGACCCGACGGTCCAGGGTTCCGTGCTCTCCGTCCTGGAGCGGCTCGGCATCCGCGTCCTGCCCAACACGGCCGGCTGCTTCACCGCGGGCGAGGCCGTCCTGACCGCCCGGCTCGCGCGCGAGGCGCTCGGGACGGACTGGGTGAAACTCGAGGTCGTCGCGGACGAGCGCACCCTGCTGCCCGATCCGATCGAGCTGCTCGACGCGGCGGAAACCCTGGTCGACGACGGGTTCACGGTCCTGCCGTACACCAACGACGATCCGGTGCTCGCGCGCAAGCTGGAGGACGTGGGGTGCGCGGCGATCATGCCGCTGGGCTCCCCCATCGGCTCCGGCCTCGGCATCCGCAACCCGCACAACTTCCAGCTGATCGTCGAGCACGCGCGCGTCCCGGTGATCCTGGACGCGGGCGCGGGCACGGCGTCCGACGCTGCGCTGGCGATGGAGCTGGGGTGCACGGCGGTGATGCTGGCGTCGGCGGTCACCCGGGCGCAGGAGCCGGTCCTGATGGCGGAGGCGATGCGGCACGCGGTGGAGGCGGGCCGCCTGGCGTACCGGGCGGGCCGCATCCCCCGCCGCCACTTCGCCGCGGCGTCGTCGCCCCAGGAGGGCCGAGCCCGTCTGGACCCGGAACGCCCGGCGTTCTGACAACATCGAGCCCCCGCTGACGGTGGCGGGTGGTCCGGGGGCAGCGCCGCCGCACCCGCCGACGGTGGCGGAGGTCCGGGGGCAGTGCCCCCGCAAGCCCCCGCACCGGCCCGGCTCGGCCCCATCCGGCGGCGCACGCTTCGTCCTCGACCGCCGGACGGGCCGACACCGCCCACCCCCAGGAGTCACATCGAGTCCCGCCGGCGATGGAGGCGGGGGGCGAGTTTCAGCCGCGCCGGTGATTGAGGCGCGACCCCCCGAACACCACCGCCCCGCAACGCCCCGCACCCGTCCCCCTCCGCCCGTCCCGCCGGCCGTCCCACGTCGAAAGCCGGTCGCGCGGGACCCGGCCCGCACAAGCGCGTCTGCTGTCACAGCTCGGCTGCAGTACGGCTCCGGTCCCGCCCCGGGACGTCAGGGGTGTCCGTGGTGACTCGTAGAATCTCCACGTGGACACGACCCTCAAGGACCCCCTCGTCGGGCAGCTGCTCGACGGCCGCTACCGCGTCGACGCGCGTATCGCCGTCGGCGGTATGGCCACGGTCTACCGGGCGGTCGACACCAGACTCGACCGGGAGCTCGCCCTCAAGGTGATGCACCCGGCCCTCGCGACGGACGCCGCCTTCGTGGAGCGATTCATCCGCGAGGCCAAGTCCGTCGCCCGGCTCTCCCACCCCAATGTGGTGGGGGTCTTCGACCAGGGCGCCGAAGGTGCGTACGTCTATCTGGCCATGGAGTACGTGGCGGGCTGCACCCTGCGTGACGTCCTGCGCGAGCGCGGCGCGCTCCAGCCGCGGGCCGCGCTGGACATCCTGGAGCCCGTGCTCGCCGCGCTCGGCGCGGCGCACCGGGCCGGGTTCGTCCACCGGGACATGAAGCCGGAGAACGTGCTGATAGGGGACGACGGCAGGGTCAAGGTCGCCGACTTCGGCCTGGTGCGCGCGGTCGGCTCCGTCACCAACACCACCGGCACCGTCCTCGGCACCGTCTCCTACCTCGCCCCGGAGCAGATCGAGTACGGCACGGCCGACACCCGCGCCGATGTGTACGCCTGCGGTGTCGTCCTCTACGAGATGCTGACCGGGGGCAAGCCGCACTCCGGCGACACCCCGGCCCAGGTACTCTTCCAGCATCTGAACGAGGACATTCCGGCGCCGTCCGCGCTCGTCCCGGGCCTCGCCGTCGAGCTCGACGAGCTGGTCGCGAGTGCCACCGCCCGCAATCCCGAGATCCGCCCGTACGACGCGGTGGCGCTGCTCGCGCTGGTCCGCGAGGCCCGTGCCGCGCTCGGCGACGACCAGCTGGACCTGGTGCCTCCGCAGGCGCTCCAGCAGGAGCCGCAGACGTACGCGACCGGCGCGGACACGGGCCCGGAGGAGCGTACGGACGTCATCCCGCGCGTGCTGCCCGGCGAAGAACCGCAGGTCAACCACACGGCCAGGATGGCGATGCCGCCCGCGCCTCCGCAGCACCGCCCGGACCGTGCCGGCCGCTCCCGCGTGCCGCGGCGCGGTGTGGTCGCGATCCTTGTCGCCGTCTTCCTGGTGCTCGGTGCCGGGGCCGGCGTCTGGTACATCAATTCCGGCCAGTTCACTCGCGTCCCGGCCCTGATCGGCAAGTCCGAGCAGGACGCCCGGCAGGAGCTCAAGGACGCCGGCCTCGAGGTGAAGACCGTCCGGCGCGACTTCAGCGAGACGGTCGACCGCGGCTCGGTCATCAACAGCGACCCCGGCACCAACGAACGCATCCGCGGCAACGACTCGGTGACGCTCATCGTCTCGCGCGGCCCGAAGATCGTCCGGGTCCCCGACGTCGGCGGCGACCCGCTCGCCACGGCCGAGAGCAAGCTCAAGAAGGCCGGGCTCGCGCCCGGGGTGGTCACCAAGGAGTTCAGCGAGGATGTGCCCCAGGGCCGTGTCGTGAGCACCGAGCCGGCGGCCGGGGCCCGGCGCAGCCCGGACTCGGCGGTCGCGATCGTCGTCAGCAAGGGCTCCCCCGTCGAGGTCCCCGGCGTGATCGGCGACTCCGTCGAGGATGCGACCGGCGAGCTGGAGGACGCCGGCTTCACGGTCAAGGTCGCCCCCGCGCAGGTCAACTCGCCACAGGAGGCCGGCACCGTCGCCCGCCAGTCGGCGGCCGAGGGAGCCGAGCTGGCCTCGGGCGACACGATCACGCTGACCGTCTCCAAGGGGCCGCGCGCGATCGACGTCCCCGATGTCGTCGGGATGAGCGTCGACGAGGCCACCGCCGAGCTGGAGGACGCGGGCTTCGAGGTGGACGTCGAGAAGACCTTCCCCTTCCTCGGCGACACCGTCGCGAGCCAGTCCCCGGCCGCGGACGGCAAGGCGCCCGAGGGCAGCACGATCACCATCAAGACCAAGGGAATCTAGCGACACATGCGCAATCCCGTCGGCGGCCACGTCCCCGTGGCCGGCGGACTCGCCAAGGTCGGTCTCGGCTACGCGACGGAGCTACGGGCGGAGACCGTCCAGGTCTTCGTCGCCAATCCGCGCGGCTGGGCGACACCGCCGGGCAATCCCGCGCAGGACGAGCTGTTCCGCTCCGAGTGCGCCGCCGCGGACATGCCGGCGTACGTCCATGCTCCGTATCTGATCAACTTCGGCTCCCACACCGAGGCGACCGTCGAGCGGTCCGTGGACTCGTTGCGCCACTCGCTGCGCCGCGCCCGGGAGATAGGTGCCCAGGGCGTCGTCGTGCACACCGGGTCGGCGACGGGCGGGCGTCCGCGGGAGGTGGCGCTGGCGCAGGTGCGCGAGCGGATGCTGCCGCTGCTGGACGAGCTGACGCACGACGACGATCCGTTCCTGCTGCTGGAGTCGACGGCCGGGCAGGGGTTCTCGCTCTGCTCGCGGACCTGGGACTTCGGGCCGTACTTCGCCGCTCTGGACGCCCATCCCAAACTCGGGGTCTGTCTCGACACCTGCCATCTGTTCGCGGCCGGACACGACCTGGCGGCACCGGGCGGTATGGCGCAGGCGCTGGACCTGCTGGTGGAGACGGTCGGCGAAGGGCGCCTCAAGCTGATCCACGCCAACGACTCGAAGGATGTGGCGGGAGCCCACAAGGACCGTCACGAGAACATCGGCGCGGGTCACATCGGTGAGGAACCGTTCCGGGAGCTCATGCGCCACCCCGCGACCGAGGGGGTGCCGCTGATCATCGAGACCCCGGGCGGCAAGGAGGGCCACGCGGCGGACGTGGCCCGGCTGAAAGCACTCCGCGACTGACCGTCCCACGCTTCCCGGCGGCCGGCGCGGACGACGACGGGCCCTACAGCTCGGGGCCGTCCCCCGGCTCCTCCTGGTACGAGTAGCGCTGCTCGCGCCAGGGATCGCCGAGGTTGTGATAGCCCCGCTCCTCCCAGAAGCCACGCCGGTCGTCGGTCATGTACTCCACACCGCGGACCCACTTGGGCCCTTTCCAGGCGTAGAGATGCGGCACGACCAGACGCAGGGGGAAGCCGTGCTCGGCGGTGAGCAGTTCACCGTCCTTGTGGGTGGCGAAGATCGTGCGCTCCGAGGTGAAGTCGGAGAGCCGCACATTGGCGCTGTAGCCGTACTCGGCCCAGACCATGACATGGGTGACGTTCGTGGCCGGCGGCGCGAGGGCGACCAGTTCGCGGGCGGGAACACCACCCCATTCGGCCCCCAGCATGCTGAACTTCGTCACGCAGTGCAGATCGGCGACGACCGACGAGAAGGGCAGCGCCGAGAACTCCTCGTGGTTCCAGCAGTGTTTGTCGCCGTCGGCCGTGGCGCCGAAAATCCTGAACTCCCAGCGGTCCGGCTTGAACTTGGGTACGGGCCCGTAGTGGGTGACCGGCCAGCCTCGCTGCAGTCGCTGACCCGGCGGAAGCTCGGACTCCTCTGATGCGCGGTATTCCCGGCTTTCCGGCTGACCCATGTCTTCCATGGTGACAGACCGCATGGGGTGGTCATGACCAGGTCTGGGCCGATTCGGGCAACTCCTACTAAGGAGGCACTTACTGGACGGGCTGACGGACACGGTGGAAGGATGCGGCCACTTGCCCCGGTACCAAGCGCGGAAGGAGCCTCTGCGATGCAGGGCGACCCCGAGGTCATCGAGTTCCTCAACGAGCAGCTGACCGCCGAATTGACCGCGATCAACCAGTACTTCCTGCACGCGAAGATGCAGGAGAACTTCGGCTGGACGAAGCTTGCCAAGTACACCCGGTCGGAGTCGTTCGACGAGATGAAGCACGCGGAAGTGCTCACCGACCGGATTCTCTTCCTCGACGGACTTCCGAACTACCAGCGCCTGTTCCACGTACGCATCGGCCAGACGGTCACCGAGATGTTCCAGGCGGACCGGCAGGTCGAGGTGGAGGCGATCGACCGTCTCCGGCGCGGTATCGACATCATGCGCGCCAAGGGTGACGTCACGTCCGCGAACATCTTCGAGTCGATCCTCGAGGACGAGGAGCACCACATCGACTATCTCGACACCCAGCTGGACCTGATCGAGAAGCTCGGTGAGCCGCTCTACATCGCGCAGCTGATCGAGCAGCCCGACAGCTGACGTACGCCGAGGGCGGCGGCCCGGGCCCTGTCGGGCTCTGCGGGCACCGCAGCGGTGCGGTGCGGTGCGGTGCGGTGCGGTGCGGTGCGGTGCGGTGCGGTGCGGTGCGGTGCGGTGCGGTGCGGTGCGGTCAGGCTAGGCGGCCTCGTCGAGCTCCGCGAGGCCGGCTGTGAGAGCGGGTTTGCCCTGCTCCAGCAACTCACGCCGCGGACAGGTGCCGCGGCCGAGGATCGACTGGATCGTGCGCACGCACGAGCCGCAGTCGGTACCCGCCTTGGAGGCGGAGGCGATCTGACGGGGAGTGCAGGCACCCGCGTCCGCGTGCTCCTTGACCTGCTTCTCGGTGACGCCGAAGCATGAGCATACGTACACGCGGTTCACCTCCCGGCCGGTCGTTCGTCTGCCTTCCGATTGCTCGGTGAGGCTAACCTAACCTTACCCGCCATGGCCAGTGCACGAAAGCGGTGTGGGGCGCGGATCACATCGATCCACGCCCCACAGCCGTACTCACAAGATCACTGGTCGCGGTACATCTCCGCGACCAGGAACGCCAGATCCAGGGACTGGCTGCGGTTCAGTCGCGGGTCACAGGCCGTCTCGTAGCGCTGGTGCAGATCGTCGACGAAGATCTCGTCACCACCGCCCACGCACTCGGTGACGTCGTCACCGGTGAGCTCGACATGGATGCCGCCCGGGTGCGTGCCCAGGGCCTTGTGGACCTCGAAGAAGCCCTTGACCTCGTCGAGCACGTCGTCGAAGCGCCGGGTCTTGTGGCCGGACGCCGCCTCGAAGGTGTTGCCGTGCATCGGGTCGGTCACCCAGGCCACCGTCGCACCGGACGCGGTGACCTTCTCGACCAGCTCGGGGAGCTTGTCGCGGACCTTGTCGGCGCCCATGCGGACGACGAAGGTCAGCCGGCCGGGCTCGCGCTCCGGGTCGAGCCTGTCGATGTACTGCAGGGCGTCGTCGACCGTGGTCGTCGGGCCGAGCTTCACACCGATGGGGTTGCGGATGCGCGAGGCGAACTCGACGTGGGCGCCGTCCAGCTGCCGGGTGCGCTCACCGATCCAGACCATGTGACCGGAGGTGTTGTAGAGCCGGCCGGTACGCGAATCGGTGCGGGTCAGCGCGCCCTCGTAATCGAGGAGCAGCGCCTCGTGGGAGGAGTAGAACTCGACCGTGCGGAACTCCGCCGGGTCGGTGCCACACGCCTCCATGAAGTTCAGCGCGTTGTCGATCTCCCGCGCGAGCTGCTCGTAGCGCTGACCCGACGGGGACGACTTCACGAAGTCCTGGTTCCAGGCGTGCACCTGGCGCAGATCGGCGTAGCCACCGGTGGTGAAGGCGCGCACCAGGTTCAGCGTCGCGGCGGACGCGTGGTACATCCGCTTCAGGCGCTCGGGGTCCGGGATGCGGGCCGCTTCGGTGAACTCGAAGCCGTTGACGGAGTCGCCCCGGTAGGTGGGCAGCGTCACGCCGTCGCGGGTCTCGGTCGGCTTGGACCGCGGCTTGGAGTACTGGCCGGCGATACGGCCGACCTTCACCACCGGCACGGAGGCCGCGTAGGTGAGGACCGCTCCCATCTGGAGGAGGGTCTTCAGCTTGTTGCGGATGTGGTCGGCGGACACGGCGTCGAAGGCCTCGGCGCAGTCGCCGCCCTGCAGCAGGAACGCCTCGCCCTTGGCGACGGCCCCCATCCGGGCGCGCAGCTGGTCGCACTCGCCCGCGAAGACGAGCGGCGGATACGACTCGAGGTCCGCGATCACATCGCGCAGAGCCTCGGCATCGGGGTACTCGGGCTGCTGCGCCGCGGGCAGGTCTCGCCAGGTGTTGCCACCGGCGGGGGTGGTTTTAGCGTTCACGGTCACACCGCCCACAGTACGGGGTTGCCGCCGGGCCGTTTCCGTCCGCCCAGCAAATGAGACGAGAAGTCCAGCATTTCTCATGCGGTAGGGTTCCGGACATGCTGACGCACTCGATCCAGAACTGGTGGTGGACCGCACATCCGGCGGCCCACTGACTGATCGCGTGCGAGCAGGAATCGCGAAGGCCGCCCGAGGGGCGGCCTTCGGTGTTTCCGGGAATCGGCCGTTCCTCCCACTCGGAAGGAACACCGGATGCCCCTCGCCCGACTGCTGGACGACGACTGCCCTCCCTTCGCCCTGCTGCGCAGGCGCACCCCCTGCCGCGACCACGACACCGTCGAGGTACTGATCGGCCCGGTGCACGAGGCGCAGGCGCTCGCCGACATCCCCGTCACCGACCGTCCCTCGCTCGCCCTCGTGCCGTTCCGGCAGATCCGGGAGCGCGGCTTCGACGTGCGCGACGACGGCACGCCGTTGAGCGTGCTGGTCGCGGACGAGTACACGGAGATGCCGCTCGCCGAGGCGCTGGAGAGACTTCCCTCGCACCGGGTCCGGGTGGAGGGGGGTTCCTTCGACGTGGACGACGCGGCGTACGCGGACATCGTCCGGCGGGTCGTCGAGGAGGAGATCGGCAGCGGAGAGGGGGCGAACTTCGTCATCCGCCGCACGTACACCGGCAGCGTTCCCGGTTTCGGCCGGGCCGACGCGCTGGCCCTGTTCCGGCGGCTGCTGTCCGGGGAGCGCGGGGCGTACTGGACCTTCGTGGTGCACACCGGCGAGCGCACGCTGGTCGGCGCCAGCCCCGAGGTGCATGTGCGGATGAGCGGCGGGACGGTCGTGATGAATCCGATCAGCGGCACCTTCCGCTATCCCCCCGAGGGGCCGACCCCGGAGGGCCTGCTCCGGTTCCTGGACGACCGCAAGGAGCGCGAGGAGCTCTCCATGGTCGTGGACGAGGAGCTGAAGATGATGTGCACGGTCGGGGACATGGGCGGCGTGGTCGTCGGGCCGCGGCTCAAGGAGATGGCCCATCTCGCGCACACCGAGTACGAGTTGCGCGGGCGGTCCTCGCTCGATGTGCGGGAGGTGCTGCGGGAGACGATGTTCGCGGCGACCGTCACCGGTTCTCCCGTACAGAACGCGTGCCGGGTCATCGAGCGGCACGAGGTGGGCGGCCGCGGCTACTACGCGGGGGCGCTCGCGCTGATCGGTACGGACGCGGGCGGAGCGCAGACCCTCGACTCCCCCATCCTGATCCGCACGGCCGACATCGACTCCCGCGGAGCCCTGCGCGTGCCGGTCGGAGCGACCCTGGTGCGGCACTCCGATCCGGAGGGCGAGGTCGCCGAGACCCATGCGAAGGCGGCCGGTGTGCTGGCCGCGCTGGGGGTACGCCCGGGGCGGCCCCGGGAGGACGCCGAGCGGCCCCGGCTCGCCGACGACCCCCGGGTGCGCGCGGCGCTGGACGCCCGCCGGGCCGACCTCGCGCCGTTCTGGCTGCGGATGCAGGACCGCAGTGCCGAGCTGACCGGCGATGCGCTGGTGATCGACGGGGAGGACACCTTCACCGCGATGCTGGCGCATCTGCTGCGCTCGACGGGTCTCACGGTGACGGTGCGACGGTACGACGAGCCGGGCCTCAGGGAGGCGGCACTGCGTCACCCGGGTCCGGTGGTGCTCGGACCCGGCCCCGGCGATCCGGCGGACGCCACCGATCCGAAGATGCGTTTCCTGCGACCGCTCACCGCCGATCTGCTGCGCGATCACCGCCACGGTCTGCTGGGCGTGTGTCTGGGGCATGAGCTGATGGCCGCCGAACTGGGCCTGGAGATCGTCAGGAAGGACGCGCCGCACCAGGGGGCGCAGGAGCGGATCGACTTCTTCGGACGGGAGGAGACGGTGGGCTTCTACAACAGCTTCACCGCGCGGTGCGACGAGCGGACCGCGGCCGAGCTGGCGATGCACCGCGTCGAGCTGAGCCGGGACGAGGTGAGCGGCGATGTGCACGCGATGCGCGGGCCGGGCTTCGCGGGCGTCCAGTTCCATCCGGAGTCGGTGCTCACGACGGACGGCGCGGCGCTGACGGCGACGATGATCGCGGGTGTGCTGGTCGGCTAGGACGGTACATCCGGCCTTCGGCGCACCCGGCCGGGTGGAGCAGCGACCGGTGTCTGGAGAGTGCCGGGCGGCGCGGCGGGGACCAGGACGTTCTCGCTGCGCCGCCCCGCCGCGTAGTCGTCGATGTTCCGCACCGTCGCCTCGACGATCTGGCCGACCGCGTCCTCGGTGTAGTACGCCTGGTGCGAGGTGACCAGCACGTTCGGGAAGGTGACCAGCCGCGCCAGGGTGTCGTCCTGGAGCGGCTCCAGGAACTTGTCGAGGAAGAAGAGCCCGGCCTCCGCCTCGTACACGTCCAGGCCCATGCCCGTGAAGCGGCCCCTGCGCAGCTCCGTGACGAGGGCGTCCGTGTCGACGAGTCCGCCGCGGCTGGAGTTGACCAGGATCGCGTCGTCCTTCATCGCCCGCAGCGCGTCCCGGCCGATGAGGTGTTGTGTCGTGGGCAGCAGTGGCAGATGGAGGCTGATCAGGTCGGACGCGGCCAGCAGTTCGTCCTTGTCGACGTACCGCATGCCGAGTTCGACGCGGGCGGGGTTCTCGGCGGTGTCCCAGCCGAGGAGGTTCATGCCGAAGCCGTGGGCGATCCTGGTGAACGCCTCACCGATCTTGCCGGTGCCGAGCACTCCGGCCGTACGGCCGCGCAGATCTCGTCCCATCAACCCGTCGAGACGGAAGTCGAATTCGCGGGTGCGGCCCGAGGCGCCGGTTGACGGCCATGGCCAGTGTCCAGGCGAACTCCGCGACGGAGTACGGCGAGTAGGAGGAGACCCGGGCGACGGTGAGGCCGAGTTCCTCGGCCACATCGAGGTCGATGTTGTTGAAGCCGGTGGAGCGCTGGGCGATCATCGACGTGCCGCCGGCGGCCGGCAGCCGGAGCACGCGGCCGTCGAGAATCGCGTTGACGCTGGTGGAGATCGCCTCGTGGCCGGCCGCGATGAGCGCGGTGTCCTCGGTGAGGAAGACATCGAGGCAGTGGATGTCGTGGTGTCCCGCGAAGGCCTTTTCCAGTATCGGCTTCTCGTCGGCCTGCACACCGAAGGCAAGGATCCGCACGGATTCTCCCGGAACGCGTGACCTATGAGCTATGGGCCGGATATCGCGAATATACGGCCCGCAGCCCAGCCGTGCCGGTCTGTGCGGGTGATCGGGGTACGAGCCGGACCGTCAGCCGAAGAAGACGCCGACCTCCTCGTAGAGCTTGGGGTCGACCGTCTTCAGCTTGGCGGTGGCCTCGGCGATCGGCACCCGCACGATGTCCGTGCCCTGGAGCGCGACCATCTTGCCGAAGTCACCGTCGCGTACGGCCTCGATGGCGTGCAGCCCGAAGCGGGTGGCCAGCCAGCGGTCGAAGGCGCTCGGGGTGCCGCCGCGCTGGACGTGGCCGAGGACCGTGGTGCGGGCCTCCTTGCCGGTGCGCTTCTCGATCTCCTTGGCCAGCCACTCGCCGACGCCGGAGAGCCGGACATGCCCGAAGGAGTCGAGCGAACCGTCCTTGAGGACCGCGTCGCCGTCCTTCGGCATGGCGCCTTCGGCGACCACGACGATCGGGGCGTAACTGGCCTTGAAACGCGAGGTCACCCAGGTGCAGACCTGGTCGACGTCGAAGCGCTGTTCCGGGATGAGGATGACGTTGGCCCCGCCCGCCAGGCCCGAGTGCAGGGCGATCCAGCCGGCGTGCCGCCCCATCACCTCGACGACCAGGACCCGCATGTGCGACTCGGCGGTGGTGTGAAGCCGGTCGATCGCCTCGGTGGCGATGCCGACGGCGGTGTCGAAACCGAAGGTGTAGTCGGTGGCGGACAGGTCGTTGTCGATGGTCTTGGGTACGCCGACGCACTTGATGCCGTACTCGTCGTGCAGCCGGGCGGCGACGCCGAGGGTGTCCTCGCCGCCGATCGCGATCAGCGCGTCGACCTCCGCCTTGGCGAGGTTCTCCTTGATGCGGCGGATGCCGTTCTCCGCCTTGAGGGGGTTGGTGCGCGAAGAGCCGAGGATGGTGCCGCCGCGGGGCAGGATGCCGCGCACGGCCGGGATGGCGAGCGGCACCGTGTCACCTTCCAGCGGCCCGCGCCATCCGTCGCGGTAGCCCACGAACTCGTACGCGTACTCCTGAACGCCCTTGCGGACGATGCCACGGATGACCGCATTGAGGCCGGGGCAGTCGCCGCCCCCGGTCAGTACTCCGACGCGCATGGAAAACTTCCCTTCGCCTGATGAGCCCTATGACCGTCACGCTAATGGTGATCCAGGTCACTGCGGGATGGGAGGGAAGGTCAATTCCTGTACGGGATGCGGTGTTTGAGCCGCACCCCCTGTCCGGTTTCACTCGTACGAGGGTCGCCCCGGCGGCGGTACGCCGGCCTCAGACGTCGTCGAGTCCCCGCTCGATCGCGTAGCGCACCAATTCGACGCGGTTGTGCAGCTGAAGCTTGCCGAGGGTGTTCTGCACATGGTTCTGCACGGTGCGGTGGGAGATCACCAGCCGCTCGGCGATCTGCTTGTACGACAGCCCCTTGGCGACCAGGCGCAGCACCTCGGTCTCGCGGTCGGTGAGTTGGGGAGCCTTCGGCTCGTCCCCGCCGGAAGCGGGAACCGGCTCGGAGGCGAGCCTGCGGTACTCGCCGAGCACGAGGCCCGCGAGGCCCGGTGTGAAGACCGGGTCGCCGACGGCCGTACGCCGCACCGCGTCGGTGAGCTCCTCGGTACTGGCCGACTTGAGGAGATAGCCGGTCGCGCCGGACTTGACCGCCTCCAGGACGTCCGCGTGCTCCCCGCTCGCCGACAGCACCAGGACCCGCAGCCCGGGGCGGGAGCCGACGAGTTCCTTGCACACCTGGACCCCGGGCATACCGGGAAGATTGAGGTCGAGGACGAGGACGTCGGGACCGGCCGCGTGGGCGCGGCGGACAGCCTGGGGTCCGTCGCCCGCCGTCGCCACCACCTCGAAGCCGGCGGCGGTCAGATCGCGGGCGACCGCGTCCCGCCACATCGGGTGGTCGTCGACGACCATCACCTTGATCGTCTGCTGGTCCGTCTGCCGGTCCGTCATGCGTGTGCCTTCCCCCGTGGAATCTTCAGTTCGACTTCTGTGCCCTGGCCCGGGACCGAGATCAGCTCGGCGGTGCCGCCCAGGTCCCTCAGCCGCCCGCGGATGGAGAGGGCGACTCCGAGCCGGCCCTCGCCCTCGGCCTGGGCGAGACGGCCCTCCGGAATGCCCGGCCCGTCGTCCCTGACCGTCACGACGACCTCGTCCGGCCAGTCCTCGACGAGGATCCAGGTCCGGGCGTCCTGACCGGCGTGCTGACGGACATTGTCCAGGGCGGCACCGACAGCCGCGGCGAGTTCGGTGGCGGAGCCCGCCGGCAGCAGCACCGGAGCGCCCGGCTCGGAGAGCGTGACTCGGGATCCGGCGTGCCGGGCGAGCAGCGACCGCAGATCGTACTCGTCGGGCGTCCCGTCCGGCGCGTCGTCCTCGTCGACGTCGACGCTGCGCACCACGGCCCCGAGGGAGACGTCCTCGGAGGCACGGGTCGCGGGCACCAGCCCGCTGGAGACCAGCGTCCGCAGGGCGACTTCCTGCTCGCCCGCCATCCGTCCGAGGTCCGCGGCCTCACCACCGATGGCGGCGCCCCGCCGCTGCACCATGGCCAGCACCTGGAGCACGCTGTCGTGGATGTCGCGGGCGAGACGCTCGCGCTCCCGCGTCGCGGCCTCGATCTCCAGGGCGCGGGCGAGGGTGCGTTCCGAGGCCCGGGCGACCTCGACGACGTAACCGATCGCGATGGAGGCGATCCAGACCAGCAGGACGTTGTGGAAGGTGTCCCGGCTCGGCTCGCCCCGCTCGATGATGTTGGCGACCGCGACGAAGGAGGACGCGACGGCGGCCCATCGCCAGCCGCCCTTGATGGCGAACGCGAGGACGGAGCCCGCCGTCCATATCGACGGCAGGGTGGGTCCGTCGATCTGCTGCGCGTGGGTGTCGGCGAGCGGTGTCAGCAGGATGCCGGTGAGCGCGACGGTGAGGTCGGTGACGAGGAAGGGCTTGGTGCAGCGGGCCGCGCTGGAGACCTGGGGCAGCGTGGCGAGGGTCCAGACGCCCATCACCGCCAGGAACACGATCGCCACCCAGGGGCGCTCGAACTTGTCGGGTATGAAGACGAGCAGCAGCACCGCGTAGATCATCGTCAGTACGCGATAGCCGGCGAGCGCACGCCACAGCGGCAGCTCCACCGACATCCGCACGACCCGTTCGCGCTTGACCATGTCCCCCACCCCGGTCCGGACGACGCTCCCTAGGCCGCCGACCGGTCCGTCGTCTCGGCCTGCTGCTCGGCCTTCGCCTTCGCCGCCGCCTTCGCCGCCTTCTCCGCGTCCGCGATCTGCCGCTTGGCGGCGGTGGCGTAGATGTCGACGTACTCCTGGCCGGACAGCTTCATGATCTCGTACATGACCTCGTCGGTCAGCGAGCGCAGGATGAACCGGTCGCTCTCCATACCGCGGTAGCGGCTGAAGTCGAGCGGTTCGCCGATCCTGATCCCCGGGCGCATCAGCTTGGGAACCACCTTGCCGGGCGGCTGGATCTTCTCGGTGTCGATCATGGCCACCGGGATGACCGGCGCGCCGCTGGCGAGTGCCACCCGGGCCAGACCGCCCGGCTTGCCGCGGTAGAGCCTGCCGTCCGGGGAGCGGGTGCCCTCCGGGTAGATGCCGAACAGTCCGCCGGCGTCGAGGACGTCGAGACCGGCCCTGATCGCCGCCTCGCCGGCGCCCCGCGCGCCCGAGCGGTCGACCGGGAGCTGGCCGACACCCTTGAAGAAGGCGGCCGTCAGCCTGCCCTTGACTCCGGGCGAGGTGAAGTACTCGGCCTTGGCGATGAAGGTGACCTTGCGGTCGAGCATCGTCGGCAGGAAGAAGGAGTCCGAGAAGGACAGATGGTTGCTCGCGAGGATCGCCGGGCCGTCGACGGGAATGTTCTCCAGCCCCTCCACCCAGGGCCGGAAGGCAAGCTTCAGCGACCCTCCGATGGAGAACTTCATGGCGCCGTAGATCAACTCGAATTCCTCCTGTTGCTGTCGAACAGACCTTATCCCGGCGCAGGCCGGGGAACCCCGCGGCGGCGGGCTTACGGGCCTGGTCGGTGTCGGTCCGGTCGCGTACGGTGAGGTACACCCTTCGAGCTTCATGCACAGAACAGGAGACCCCGGTGCCGGTGCTTCCCGGAGCCGAGCCGTACCGCCACGAGGGCGGAGAGGTCGGCGTTCTTCTCTGTCACGGATTCACCGGCTCCCCTCAGTCCCTGCGCCCCTGGGCCGAGTTTCTGGCGGAGCGCGGGCTGACCGTGTCGCTGCCGCTGCTCCCCGGGCACGGCACCCGCTGGCAGGACATGCAGCTCACCGGCTGGCAGGACTGGTACGCCGAGGTGGACCGCGAGCTGCGTGAGCTCACCGGCCGGTGCAGCCAGGTCTTCGTCATGGGGCTCTCCATGGGCGGTGCGCTCACGCTGCGGCTCGCCGCCAAGCACGGTGACGCGGTCAGCGGTGTCGTCGTGGTGAACCCGGCGAACAAGGTGCACGGCCTCTCGGCGTACGCCCTGCCGGTGGCCCGCCACCTGGTGCGCACGACGAAGGGGCTGACGAACGACATCGCCAGGGAAGGCATGGACGAGGTCGGGTACGACCGGGTGCCGCTGCACGCGGCGCACTCCCTGCGCCAGTTCTTCCGGCTGGTCGACGGTGAGCTGCCGCAGGTGACGCAGCCGATGGTGCTGCTGCGCAGCCCGCAGGACCATGTGGTGCCGTCGATGGACTCGGCCAGGATCCTCAGCCGGGTCTCCTCGACCGATGTTCAGGAGATCCTGCTGGAACAGAGCTACCACGTGGCGACGTTGGACCACGATGCGGAGCGGATTTTCGAGGAGAGTTACGCGTTCATCGGCCGGCTCGCTCCGAATGTCGGGAAGAAAGGGAGCACCACCGGTGGCTGAGCAGCACGACGCGGACCGCGAGCCGCAGCCGATCGACGAGGAGGCGGCCTGGGCCGCCATCGTGGCGGGGTACGGCGACGAGCCGGTGGACCCGCCGGGCGCCAAGCCGTTCAAGTCGGTCGACGACCTCGCTCTGCTGGAGAGTGAGGTGAACGAGACGCCGAAGGCGGCGAAGGCCGAGCCGCAGCCCGATCCCGACCCGGACGAGGACCGGCCCGGCCTGGGCAGCTCGGTCACCTTCGCACCCGGCGTCGGCGGTCCTCGGGACTACGGTCTGGCGGAGGCCAAGGAGGACGACCTCGACGAGAGCGACGAGGGTCACTTCGTGCCGCCGGAGCCGCCGCCGCTGCCCGAGGCGGACGTCACCGCCAAGTTCGCCTGGCTCGCGGTGGTCGGCGGACCGCTGCTGATGCTGGTCGCGGTGCTTCTCCAGTGGGACATGACCTGGTGGCTGACGACGATCTGCGTGGGCGGCTTCCTGGGCGGCTTCGCCACCCTGGTGGCCCGCATGGCGCACGGCGACGACGAGGACGAGGACGACCCGGGCCGCGGAGCGGTGGTCTGAAGCTCCGGATCGGAGCGGTGGTCCGAACCGGGCGGGAGCGGTCGTTCGACCGCTCCGGAGCCGCCGCGGATCGCGAGGCCGGTCCCGTCCGTCAGACCGGTCCCGTCCGTCAGGCGGGACCCGACGCCGGGATTCTCAGGGCGGCCAGCACCGGCAGATGATCGGTGGCCGCGCTCAGGTCCGCCGTGGTGACGCCGGGAACGTCCAGCGGCACACCGCAGCCCAGCACCTCGATCCCCGCACTGGCGAAGATCGCGTCGATCCGCTGGTGCGGACGGTCCGGCGTCGAGGTGTACTCACCGCCCCAGGGCGCGACCGCCCAGGCGTCCTGGAGTTCGCGGGCGAGCCGGGTGAAGCTCCGCCCGGTGGGCCGCTCGTTGATGTCACCGGCCGCGATCGTGTACGGCACGTCCATGGCGGCGAGCCGGTCGAGCAGCATCCCCGTCTGGGCCAGCCGCTCGTCCGTCTGAAGGCTCAGATGGCAGCTGAGCAGCCCGACGCGGGCGCCGGCGAACCGTACGACCGCGGTGGCGAAACCCCGCCGGTGCAGTCCGCGCGTCAGCGGCAGCAGCACGTCCTCCGTGCGCTCCACGGTCGCGCGCAGTGAGCAGAGCAGCAGAGGTCCCGCGGCACTCGCGCCTCCGCTGAGCACCACGAGATCGGTCTTGGCCGCGAGCCGCGCGGCGTGCTTGCGCCAGCGGAAGAAGCGCGGCGCCTCCTGGACGAACACGAGGTCGGGTTCGCACGCCCGGATCACCCGGGCGAGCGCTTCCTCGTCGTCCCGCAGCGAACGGATGTTGTAGCTGAGCACCCGGATCACGGCCGAACCGTCGGGTTCGGTGCGGGAGTTGGGCAGTGCGGTGATCGCCATGCGAGCACGATACGACGGCGCGGGGGGTGTTCCCGAGCTCCGCCGCGAGCTGCGCGCGGCTGTCGCGGGACCGGCCGGACACTCCGGCCCGTCCCGCGGTCACCGACGTGGCGATGCAGGCGGTTCCGGCCCTGACGGGCCAGGTCCTAGCCCTGTCGGGCCAGGTCCGCCGCGCCCACCAGGCCCGCCTTTCCGCCCAGTTGGGCGGCGAGGACCTGGGCGTGCGGACGCCACTGGCCACCGATGAGCCAGCGGCGGAACGACTTGCGGATCGGGTCCAGGACGAGCTCGCCCTCGTCCGAGACGCCACCGCCGACGATGAACGCCGAGGGGTCGAACAGCGAGGCCAGGTCGGCCAGGCCGGCGCCGGCCCAACGGGCCAGCTCGCGGAAGGAGTCGACCGCCACCGCGTCGCCCTGCCGTGCGGCGGCGCTGATGTGCTTGCCCTCGATGCCCTCGATGGTGCCGTCGCCGAGGCCGAGGAGGATCTGCGCGTTGTCCGGTGTGGCGTTGGCGCGCTGCCTGGCGTACCGCACGAGCGCGCGGCCGGAGGCGTACTGCTCCCAGCAACCCTGGCTGCCGCAGCCGCACAGCAGACCGTCCGGCACCACCCTGATGTGCCCGAATTCCGCGGCCACACCGAAGCGTCCGCGGCGCAGCTTGTTGCCGATGATGATGCCACCGCCGAGACCGGTGCCGAGGGTGATGCAGATGACGTCCTCGTGGCCCTGGCCGGCACCGAAGCGGTACTCGCCCCAGGCCGCGGCGTTCGCGTCGTTCTCGACGACCACCGGCATGCCGACGCGCTGCTCGACCTTGTCCTTCAGCGGCTCGTGCCGCCAGTGGATGTTGGGCGCGAAGAGGACGGTGGCTCGCTTGTCGTCGACGTATCCGGCGGCACCGATGCCGACGGCCTCGATGTCGTGCCCCTTGCCGGCTCCGGCGACGGCGGAGGCGATCGCGTCGACGATGCCTTCGGGAGTCGACGGGGTGGGCACCTTGTGCGTTTCGAGAATGGTGCCCTCTTCGTCGACCACGCCCGCCGCGATCTTGGTGCCGCCGATGTCGACGCCGATGGTGAGTCCCATGTGTCCCTCAGTTTTCGGTCGAGCCCCGCTACGGCAACCGTACCCGAGGGCGGGCACACGGCCGGTCAGTCCAGGTCGATGTGCTCGCTCGGTCCGGGCCCGTCATCACGCGGGTCCTGGGCGTCCTTGGCGGTGCGCGGCTCCTGGGTCCAGCGCCGCTCGTGGCCCTCGACCGCGGACCGGTAGGCGGCCAGCAGCTCGCCGCCCGCGGCGGCCAGGTGGTCGAAGATCTGGGGGTTGCGCTCGATCACCGGCTCGACCGCGGCCTTCGCCTGGTCGACCAGCTGCTGCACGGCGCTCTGGGCGGCCATGCCGGGCAGCGAGCTCTGGATTCCGGACACCTTGTCGGCGACCACGTCCAGGAGGCGGCGCAGTTCCTCGGAGGCGGACCCGGTGGGCTGACCGTACTGGGCCCGGCGGCGGGCCTTCTCCGCCTCGAGGTCCTCCGCGCACGCGTCGGCCCAGGCGTCGGCGTCTGCATCGACTGCGGGACGCTCGGTGGCATCACTCATGGCGTACTCCTGCACAGGGCATGAACCGGCTGACCGGATGTGGGCTCTCGTAAGCTCGACGGTACCCGAACGGCGGTGGCCCGTTCAGTGCCCGCGCGGCCACAGCTGCGGGTCCGGCGCGAAGCGGACCCTCAGCGCACCGTCCGCGAGGGCCGCGCCCGCCACGGTGCAGCGGCGCAGTACGGACGGCAGCGGCAGGATCCTGCGGAACGGTCCGACGGTGAGCAGCAGTTCATCCCCGCGGCGGACCAGGCCGACGTCTCCCTTGACGGCGCCGGGCAGCTCGAGCGTCCAGACGAGGATGCCCTCGTCGGCACGGCGGTCCTCGATCTGCTGCCGGGGGCTGCCGTGGTCCACGCCCGCGTCGGCACCGTCCTGCGATCCGCCGCCGTCCGGCACGGAGAGGTCGCCCAGCAGGGCGAGGTCGTCGAGGCCGCGGGGGTCACGGCCGGCATGGGGAACTTCGAGGAGGGCGGTGCCGGGCAGCCAGTCCTCGGACCACTCGTGCAGGCACTTCTCCTGCTGGGCCGCGAGGGACGCGAGCCAGGTGTCGGCGGAATGCCGGGGCAGGACACGGTTGGCCAGCAGGGCTTCGACCCGCAGGCCGTGCAGTGCGAGTCCGCTGCGGGCGGTCCGCAGGGCGGCGGCGGCCGCGGGTCCGGGTTCGGCGACCACGCGCAGGGCGGTGTCGCCGGACTCGATCACGCTCTGGACGCGGGCCAGTTCGGCGTCCCAGCGCGCGGCTGTCGCGTACAGCCACTGGGCGGGCATCGGGACGCCCGCGAGCTGGGCGAGCACCGGGCGCAGGGCGCGGGCGGCCTGGCGTTCCTGCGGCAGCAGCCGGCGCAGATAGCGGCGCAGTTGCTCGGGCAGGGCGAGCAGGGCGATCGTCTCGCGCAGCGGCGGCAGGTCGACGACGGCCGTGTCCCAGTCACCGGAGGCGGCGACGGTGAGCGCCCGCAGGAGGGCGAACTGCTCGCTCCCGGGGAGCTCGGTGAGCTCGGCCTCTTCGAGCCGGGCGGCGCCGAGCAGGTCGAGCGCGGTCGCGCTGCGCTCCTGGAGGGAGAGGAACTCCGCCCGGAAGTCGGCGCCGGTGTGGACACGGGCCGCCCAGAGGCCGTCCGTGATCTCCTCGGGCGCATCGGGGCGACCGGTGACCGGGGTGCCGAGCACCTCGCCGGGACCGGTGGAGAGGAAGAGCACGCGCTCGCCGCGCTTCACCGCCGCGTGGGCGGTCGCCGCGGCGACGGTCGTACGGCCCGCGCCGCCGAGGCCGGTGACGAGGACCGTGCGCATCAGACGGTGGGTCCGCTCTCGACGCGCTTCTTCAGACCGGCCAGGGCGCGGTCGATGATGACCTTCTCGGCCTTGCGCTTGATCATGCCGAGCATGGGGATCTTGACGTCGACGGTCAGCTGGTAGGTGACCTCGGTGCGGTCGCCGCCGCCGACGGGGGCGAGCGTGTACGAGCCGTCGATGGCGCGCAGCATCTGGGACTTCACCAGCGTCCAGCTGACCTGGTTGTCGCCGTTCCAGGTGTACGCGAGCGTGTGGTCGTCCTTGATCGCACCGGCGTCCAGCACCAGACGGACCTGCTCGGCGCGGCCGTTGCCGTCGGTGGCGAGTACCTCCGCCTCCTTCACCTCGCCGGTCCACTCCGGGTAGCGGGCGAAGTCCGAGATCACCCCCATCACATCGGCCGGCGCCGCCTCGATCGTGATGCTCGAGCTGGTGTGTTCCGCCATCGCTGCGGCTCCTCGGAGTGCGGGTACGGACCGGGGGTGGTGTGGTGTGCAGGCTATCGCGCCTCAGCAGGTCGGATTCCCAGGGCCCGTGCTCACCACTCCACGGACCGCGCTCACTCCTGCGGGGCCGTGCCCGGCAGTCCACGGCACGTGGTCAATGCGCCGCGGCCCTGTTCACCACTCCGGCGTCGCCGCAGCCGTGTTCACCACTCCAGCGTCCAGGGCCGGCCGGTCGAGGCGAAGTGCCCGACGTTCACGCACTCGGTCGCGCCGACCCGCATCCGCCGGACGAGCGGCTGGTGCACATGACCGAACAGCGAGTAGCGCGGCCGGGTGCGGTGGATCGCGTCCAGCAGGGCCCGGCTGCCGCGCTCGAAACGGCGGGCGACCGTGTCGTAGGTCAGCTCGGGGACCTCCGGCGGAATGTGCGAGCACAGGACGTCGACCTCGCCGAGCGCCTCGACCTTCGCCGCGTACTCCTCGTCGGAGATCTCGTAGGGCGTGCGCATGGGCGTGCGCAGTCCGCCGCCGACGAACCCGAAGACGAGGCCGCCGATCTCGACGCGTTCACCGTCCAGGACGGAGACGCCCGGGTGCGCGTACTCCGGCCAGAGTGTCGGCATATCGACATTGCCGTACGTGGCGTACGTCGGGGTGGGGAAGGCGGCGAACAGTTCGGCGTACTGGCGTCGTACGGCCGACTCGATGGCGCTCTCGCGGTCCGTTGCGACCTCGGCCCACAGGCTCCGCCCCAGGTCACGGGCCTCGTCGAAGCGCCGGGCGGTGCGCAGTTCGACGAGCCGGTGGGCGTTCTCGGCGCCGAAGAGATCCGGGAAGATGCCGCGCGAATGGTCGGCGTAGTCGAGGAAGAGGACGAGGTCGCCGAGGCAGATCAGGGCGTCGGCGCCGTCGCCCGCGTGGGCGAGATCCGCAGCATTGCCGTGCACGTCACTGACCACATTGACTCGCATGCCTCGCATGCCGATCACCCTAGGACGCCGCCGCGGCGGCTGGGTAGAGGGGGCGGGACCAGCCGTTCTTCCGACCGCGCACAGGGGTGGAATACTCTGCGCGAAGCACTGCCATACACGTGTGACGCAGGGAACATCTGGCCGGGACCCCCTATCCGGAACCGAGTACTGGTGGGTAACGTCCGGGCAGTCCAGTCGTGCTCACCCCCCATGAGCACCTGCCCGATCTTGGACCGCAGCCGGTGCATCACACAGAGCCGTGGCGCCGGCGCCCGATGAGGAGCAGCAGTCTTGCGCGAGTTCAGCCTTCCGGCCCTGTACGAGGTCCCTTCGGACGGCAACCTGACGGATCTGATCCGCCGCAATGCCTCTCAGCATCCGGATGTCGCGGTGATGGGCAGAAAGGTGGCGGGAGCCTGGGCGGATGTCTCCGCCCGTCAGTTCCTCGACGAGGTACGTGCCGCCGCCAAGGGCCTGATCGCGGCGGGCGTCCGGCCCGGCGACCGGGTCGCACTGATGTCCCGCACCCGCTACGAGTGGGTGCAGATGGACTTCGCCATCTGGAGCGCGGGCGCGGTCACCGTGCCGGTGTACGAGACGAGTTCGGCCGAGCAGGTCCAGTGGATCCTCGGTGACTCGGGCGCGGTCGCGGTGATCGTGGAGGGCGAGGCCCACGCGGCCGCCGTCGAGTCCGTACGGGACCGGCTGCCGAGCCTGCGCGACGTCTGGCAGATCGAGGCCGGCGCGGTCGACGCGCTGATCGCCTCGGGCGCCGGGATCTCCGACGAGGCCGTCGACGCGAGCAGCGCGCACGCCAAGGCGGACGACCCCGCGACGATCGTCTACACCTCGGGCACGACCGGCCGCCCCAAGGGCTGTGTGCTCACCCACCGCAGCTTCTTCGCCGAGTGCGGCAACCTCGTGGAACGCCTCAAGCCGCTGTTCCGTACGGGCGAGAGCTCCGTGCTGCTGTTCCTCCCCGCCGCACACGTCTTCGGACGCATGGTCGAGGTCGCGGCCGTGATGGCTCCGATCAAGCTCGGCTGTGTCCCGGACATCAAGAACCTCACCGACGAGCTGGCCTCGTTCCGGCCGACGCTCATCCTCGGTGTGCCGCGCGTCTTCGAGAAGGTCTACAACTCCGCCCGCGCGAAGGCCCAGGCCGACGGCAAGGGCAAGATCTTCGACAAGGCGGCGCAGACGGCGATCTCCTACAGCCGTGCGCTCGGCACGTCCGAAGGCCCCTCGATCGGGCTGAAGTTCAAGCACAAGGTCTTCGACCGGCTCGTCTTCAGCAAGCTGCGGGCGGTGCTGGGCGGCCGCGGCGAGTACGCGGTCTCCGGCGGCGCGCCCCTCGGCGAGCGGCTCGGGCACTTCTTCCGCGGTATCGGCTTCACCGTGCTGGAGGGCTACGGCCTCACCGAGTCGTGCGCGGCGACGGCGTTCAACCCGTGGGACCGGCAGAAGATCGGCACGGTCGGACAGCCGCTGCCGGGTTCGGTGGTGCGGATCGCGGACGACGGCGAGGTGCTGCTGCACGGCGAGCACCTCTTCCAGGGCTACTGGCAGAACGAGTCGGCGACCGCGGAGGCGCTGGCCGACGGCTGGTTCCACACGGGTGACATCGGCACGCTCGACGAGGACGGCTACCTCGCGATCACCGGCCGCAAGAAGGAGATCCTGGTCACCGCGGGCGGCAAGAACGTCGCTCCCGCGGTGATCGAGGACCGCATCCGCGCGCACGCGCTGGTCGCGGAGTGCATGGTGGTCGGCGACGGCCGTCCCTTCGTGGGCGCGCTGGTCACGATCGACGAGGAGTTCCTGGGCCGCTGGGCCTCGGACCACGGCAAGCCGGCGGGCTCGACGGCCGCCTCGCTGAACGACGACACGGAACTGCTGGCGGAGATCCAGCAGGCGGTGGACGAGGGCAACGCGGCGGTCTCCAAGGCGGAGTCGGTCCGCAAGTTCCGCATCCTGAATGCCCAGTTCACGGAAGAGGCGGGACACATCACGCCGTCGCTGAAGCTGAAGCGGAACGTGGTGGCGAAGGACTTCGCGGACGAGATCGAGGCGATCTACCGCGGCTGAGGTCGTGCGGGGGCGGCAGCCCCCCCCCCCCGGCGGTCCGACAGCCCGGGCAGCCGGCTTCCGTCCCCGCGGGCCACGGCCTGCGGGGACGTCGCGTCAGCGGGAACGGGCAGTCGGCCGGGCGACCCGGCGGCCCGGCCGCCCCCCGACCCGGCGCTCCGCGACCCAGCGGCGCGGCGGCCCCGCAGCTCACAGCTCACAGAAGCGTTCTGAGCTTCTCCGCCAGCAGGTCCCAGCGCCACTTCTCCTCGACCCACTGCCTGCCCCGCTCCCCCATGCGCGCCCGCAGTTCGGGGTCCTCCAGCAGCGTCACGATCCGGTCCGATGCGTCCTCCGCCGAGCCGCCGCGTACCACCCAGCCGGTTTCGCCGTCGAGAACGGCGTCCGGGGCGCCGCCGGAGTCGCCCGCCACCACGGGCAGGCCCGTCGCCGACGCCTCCAGGTACACGATGCCGAGGCCCTCGACGTCCAGGCCGCCCCTGCGGGTGCGGCACGGCATCGCGAAGACATCGCCGGCGCCGTAGTGGGCGGGCAGTTCGGCCCAGGGCACCGCGCCGGTGAAACGGACCGACCCCGCGACTCCGGTGTCCTGCGCGAGTGTGCGCAGGTCCTTCTCGTACGGGCCGCCTCCCACGATCAGCAGCACCGCGTCCGGCACCTTCGAGAGGATCGCAGGCATCGCGAGGATCAGGGTGTCCTGGCCCTTGCGGGGCACCAGCCGGGAGACACAGACGACCACGGGCCGGTCGGTGAGCCCGAGCCGCTCGCGGACCGCTTCGCCGCCGGAGCCCGGGTGGAAGGTCTTCTCGTCGACGCCCGGCGGCAGTTGGACCATCCGGCCCGCCGCCGCGGGCGTGAGCGCGGCGGCGATGCGCGAGCGCGTGTACTCGCCCAGATACGTGATGGTGTCGGTGCCCTCACCGATCCGCCGCAGCAGTTGCCGGGACGCGGGGAGCTGGGCCCAGCCGGCCTCGTGGCCGTGCGTCGTGGCCACCAGCCGCTTCGCGCCCGCCCTGCGCAGGGCGGGACCCATCAGCCCGAGCGGGGCCGCCGCCCCGAACCACACGGACTCGCAGCCGTGTTCCCGCAGGAGCCCGACCGCCCGCCGGGTGACCCGCGGGGTCGGCAGCAGCATGGTCGTACGGTCCCGCACGACGGTGAAGGGCTGCTCCGCGTCGAAGGCCGCCGTCGCCTCCGCGCCCTCCTGCCCGCGCTTCCAGGTGGAGGCGTAGACGACGAGCCGATCGGGGTCCAGCCGCAGCGCCATGTTGTGCAGGAAGGCCTGGATACCGCCGGGCCGGGGCGGGAAGTCGTTGGTCACGATCAAGGTCTTGTGCATCGTCCGCCGACAGTACCGAACGGCCCTGCCTCGTCGCTCCGGCACGGTCCCGCCCGGCATCATGAGCATCTCTCATTTCCGTACGAACAGGACGATACGCTCATGGCGGACGCAGGCGGCACCCGGCTCCCCCTCGCGGTGTGGATCCTCACCAGGACGGCGCTGCTGCTGTGCGTCTTCAAGGTGGTCACCTTCCCCGGCCCCGACGTCACCACCGACGTCTCGGTGATCTACCAGGGCTGGTACGAGACGCTCAGCAGCGGCACCTTCCCACTGGACGACGTCACCTGGCAGTACCCGCCCGCCGCCGCGCTCGCCATCCTCTCGCCCGCAGTGGTCCCCTTCATCGGCTATGCCTCCGCCTTCTTCGTCCTCGCCGCCCTCTGCGACGCCTTCGTCCTCGCGCTGCTGCTCCACGCGGGAGGGCGACCGGGTGCGACCCGGCGGGGCGCCTGGATGTGGGTCGGCGGTGTGGCGCTCCTCGGGCCGACGGCGTACGCGCGCTACGACCTGATGGTCACCGCGGTCGCCGCGGCCGCGCTCGTCGCGGGAGCCCGCCGGCCCCGCCTGCTCGGGGTGCTCGCGGGCCTGGGCGCCATGCTCAAGGTCTGGCCGGTCCTGTTGCTGCTGGGGCTGCCGCGCGGCCGGGCGTCCCGAAGTGCCTGGGCAGCCGCGGCGGCCACGGCGGCCGGCCTCACCCTGTTCTTCGTCGCGGCGATGCCCGGCGCCCTGGCCTTTCTCACCGCCCAGCGCGACCGGGGCACCGAGATCGAGTCACTGGGGGCGCTCGTCTTCCACGGGGCGCGGCACCTCGGCTGGGAGGGCCGGGTGGCGCTGAACTACGGGTCCGTGGAGTTCCTCGGCCCCTGGGTCCCCCTCGTGTCCACGCTGGCCATGTTCCTCGGGCTGGCGGCCCTCGGCTGGCTGGTGCTGTGGCGGCTGCGGGCGCGGGAGTTCGGCCCCTCCACCGTGTGCGACGCGGCGTTCGCCGCCGTGCTGCTGTTCACCACCACCAGCCGGGTGATCAGCCCGCAGTACATGATCTGGCTGGTCGGGCTGGCGGCGGTCTGCCTCACCTTCCGGGCCGGCCGCATGACCCTGCCCGCCTGGCTGGTGCTGGCCGCCTGCGCGATGACGGTGCTGGAGTTCCCCGTCCACTTCGCGCACGTGGTGGAGAGCGACCCGCTGGGCGTGCTGCTGCTGGCGGTGCGCAACGGTCTGCTGGTCGCGGCGACGGTGACCGCCTGCGTACGGCTGTGGCGGCACACGGTCCACGGGCCCGGCAACCGCGGGAGCCTGCCGCTGCGGCCCGCGCCCGACAAGGAGCTGCTCTCCTCCTGAAGCGCCGGTGCGGCCGCCGTCAGCCCAGGCGCTCCCGCAGATACCCCCGCCACGTCACCGTGAACTCCTCCGGCGAGATCCCCAGCACGTCGAGCATCGCCTTCTCGACCGCGCCCGCCCGGTGCTTCTGCTCCCCCACCGCGCGGTAGAAGGCGGTCAGCTTCGCCTCGCCCCATCGCTCGGCGATCAGCTCACAGGCCATCCAGCCGCCCTCGTAAGCCCGCGCCAGCACGTCCGCGTCCCCGCCGAAGGCGAAGGCCTTGTCGTCCGGCAGGGCGGCCGGGGTCTCGCCGCCGCGGACCGCGCGCTGGAGTTCGGGCGCGGTCTGTCCGTCCGTGCGGGAGGTGCCGCGGTAGGCGACCCAGTCCGCGAAGCCCTCCGACAGCCACATGGGAGTGGCCTGCGAGGTGTACGCCCGGGTCGCCACGTGTGTCGTCTCGTGCGTGAGCACGACGGCCTGCCCGAAGTCGCCGAGCACCCCGTACGCCTCGGGGTTGACGATCACCCGGTCCGCGGGGGCCTTGCCGGACGACCCGATCTCGCCGGTGGTGACGGCCGCGATGCCCCGGTAGCCGGCCGCGGGGGCGCCCAGCAGCTCACCCATGGCCTCCAGCGAGGACGGCACGAGGACGACGACGCGTCCGGCCCAGGGGGACGGCCAGGCACCCGCGACGGCCGGCACCGCACGGTCGGCGGTCGCCGCGAGCGCCTTCTGCCGGACGGTGTCCCGGTCGACGGCTAGCACGAGGCTGCGGCTGCCGCGTACGACATGGACGTCGCCCTGCTGCCAGAGCTGCTGGGCGCTCTTCCCACGGGGCTCGTCCGCCTTCAGATACCAGCGGCCGTCGCGCCGGACGAATGCGAAGGTGCGGGCGGCGATGACGGGTGCGGTGTCGTATCCGGCGATGCGGTAACGGAGTTCGGCGTCGGCGACCGCGGTGGAGCCGTCGCGGCGTACGTCCACGAGCCGGTACTCCCAGGACCCGAAGGGGATGTCCGCCATGTTGCGGAACTGCCGCAGCTCGTCGGCCCGCAGGGCGCTCGCGTCGGAGGCCAGCGCACCGAGGTAGGCGTTCTCGTCGTGCCCGAGGACGGCGGCGGCGCGGCCGTCGAGGGTGCGCTGGATCTCCTGGACGGTGCTGTCGGACGCCCCGGGAGCACCGCAGCCGGAGGTCAGCAGAGCGACGGCGAGGCCGAGCCCCGCCGCCATCCGTATCGCCCGGCGCCCGACGCGCCCGTGACCTGCCACCCTGCGATCGTACGGAACACGGAGAGCAAGCGGACGGGCCAGGACGCTGCCCGTGCCCGGACGAGGAACCGTCCCATCCGCCCAGCCGCCTCGGACGGCGGACCGGGAGCGGGCGCCGGACCGGGAATCAGACGCGCGTGACCGAGGAGACCGGCATCATGCCGACCGGGTCGTAGCGCACCGGGGCGCCCGGGTAGGGCGCGTGCACCACCTGGCCGTTGCCCATGTACATCGCGATGTGACTGGCGTCGCTGCGGTACGCCACCAGGTCGCCGGGGCGGGCCTCGGAGAGGGAGACCTGCCGGCCGGCGTAGCGCTGTGCCTGGGAGGTGCGCGGCAGTCCGACGCCCGCCTGGGCGTACGACCACTGGGTGAGCCCCGAACAGTCGAAGCCCGAGGGCCCGTTGGCGCCCCAGACGTAGGGGCGGCCCACCGCGTTGCGGGCGGCCATCACCGCGGCGGCGGCCCGGGAGGAGGAGGGGGCGAGGCCGGAGAGCTCGGGCAGGTTGCCGCGTCCCGAGCGGGAGGCGCGGTCGAAGTCCGCGCGGTCCTCGGAGGGCAGCGAGTTGAGCAGGCGCCGGGCCTCTCCCAGCTTGCGTTCGACGGTGCGCTTGTGGTGGGCGACGGCCGCCCGGCTGCGCTCCAGATCGACGAGGTCGCGAGTGGCTTCCGCACGCTCCTGGCCGAGTCTTCGCTGCGCCTGCTGGAGATCCCGCAGGGCGGTGGCCTGACGCTCGCTGATGCGGTCCAGGGTCGCGGCCTTCTCCAGATAGTCGTCGGGTTCCGCGGAGAGGAGCAGTTCGAGCGCCGGATCCATGCCGCCGGAGCGGTACTGCGCCTCCGCGACCGAACCGAGCGCGCCGCGCATGCGGTTGATGCGCTCCTGGCCCCGGGCGACGCTGTCCTGCGCGTGGCTCACCTCCTCACGCAGCCGGCCGGCCTTCTCATTGGCCTTGTTGAACTGCTCGGTGGCCTTCTCAGCCTCTTCGAAGAGCCGGTCGACCGTGGCGCGCGAGGAGTCCGGCCCGTCGCCCGGGTCGGCGATGGCCGCCGGTGCGGCCCCGAGCGCCGCAGCGGCCGTTGCCGCCGCGGCGGACAGAACGGTGACCCTGGCGCTGTGAGTGAGACCGGGCTGTGAGGGCCGTCGATGGGACGCCACGAACCGCGCTCCCTTCCGCTGGACGAGGTGCACGAGGGATGGTGCGCGGCAGACAGTAGCCGGGCGATCACGCGGCGGCCAACGACCGTATCGTGCACAGACAGTGACGCCCCGCCGGAGACCACAGGTCACCGGCGGGGCGCAGCGTCAGCAGGAGGTGCGGGAAATCGCCCGATTGGGCGTCAGATGCGCACGCCGAACTGGAAGGGCATGTTGTTGATGGACTCGTAGCGCACGTTGGTTCCGCTCCGCGGCGCGTGCAGCACCTGGCCGTTGCCCGCGTAGAAGCCGACGTGGTGCAGGTCGCCGTAGAAGATCACCAGGTCGCCCTGCTTGAGGGCGCTCTGGGAGTAGATCCGGGTGCCGGCGTTGGCCTGCGACTGCGAGGTGCGCGGTATGCCGACACCGGCCTGGGCGAACGCCCAGGAGGTGAGGCCGGAGCAGTCGAAGGAGTTGGGGCCGGAGGCGCCGTAGACGTACGGCGTACCGATCTTGCTCTGGGCGGCCGCGAACGCGGCGGACGCGCGCTGCGAGGCGGGCACCGCGGCACCGAGGTCCACCCGCTCGCTCGCCCGGTCGGCGCGGGTCTCGTCGGCGGCGAGGGAGGCACGCTCCTGCGCGCTCAGGGAGTTCAGCAGCTTCTGCGCGGACGCGAGCTTCGACTGGACTTCCTTCTTCTTCGTGCCGAGCTGCTTGCGCGTGTCCGCCAGGTCGCCGAGCTTGCTCTGGGCTTCCTGGCGCTGCTGCGCGAGGGTGCGCTGCTTGGTCTGGATCTCGGTGAGCGCCTCGGTCTGCTTGGCGCCGAGCTGGTCCAGCGCGGAGGCCTTGTCGAGGTAGCTGTCCGGGTCCGAGGAGAGGAAGAGCTGTACGGCCGGGTCGATGCCGCCGGAGCGGTACTGGGCGCTGGCCACCGAACCGAGGCCGTCCCGCAGGGTGTTGAGCTCGTCCTGACCGCGGGCGACCTTGTCCTGGATGGCGTCGACCTGCTTCTGGAGCTTGTCCTGCTGCTCCTTGGCGCCGTTGTACTTCTCGGTGGCCTTCTCGGCCTCCTCGTAGAGCTTGTCGACCTTTTCCTTGACGTCGCTCTTGCTCGGCTTCGGATCGGCCTGGGCGGCCTGGGAAGTGAGGGCGACGGCCGCTGCCGCGGTCGCGGTGAGCACGGTCACGCGGGTGCGGCTCGGCTGCTTGGGACGACGGTGGGACGCCACGCGGGCGAGCTCCTTCTTCCTCAGCCGCCTACCGGGCAGTGGGGGGTCAACCCCGGCTCTGCGCACACAGCTCCCCCGGAACAAGCCGAAGTGCGCAGAAAGTGGCGGTTCCTTCGCTGTCACCCCGGGTGGGTGATCAACCGCGCGAAGGTTCGAGGCCTGACCTTAGTGACCTTCTTGTGATCACTTCAAATCCTGTCGGGAAAAATGTTTGGCGCGGAGAGCATTCTTTACTCACATCACACGCGTTGTGATTGCCACTTGACGCAACGTTCCACCGACAGTGGTGCGAATGGGCGCAATGAGTACGCCAGTTGCTCAGACTCGCGAAAGCCGCTTCAGCAACAAAACGGACGCGACCGGCCTGGCTCCCGCCTTCGCCACACCGTCGGCGACCTCGCGGTCGGTGGAGACCACCACGACGGGCCGGCCGGGCGGCTCCGCGCGCACCAGCTGGCGGATCAGTTCGTCGGCCGTCACACCCGGCTTGGAGAACAGCACCCGCACGCCGCGCGGCGGTGCCAGCAGCACCGGGGCTGCCAGCTCGGCCCCGTCGAAGACACAGGTGATCTCGGCCCCGGTCTGCGCCGCGAGCATGGAGAGCCCGCCGAGCAGCCGCAGCCGCTGCTTCTCCAGCGGCATCGTCGGATACCCGGTCTTGGTGACGTTGTAGCCGTCGACGACGAGATGCGCCTGCGGCAGCGCGAGCAGTTGGTCGAGCAGCGCGGGGTCGGTCTCCGACAGTGCGCGGGCCGCGATGTCCTTGGGCGACATCCGTCCGGGCTCGACCGCGTCGACCGTGTCCGCGGGATGAACGGACGCGGGCGGCAGGGCCAGTTCACGGCGCAGCCCCTGCGCGGACTCCAGCACGGTGTCCAGCAGCAGCCGCAGCCGCATGTCCTCGACGGAGCGCCCCTCACGGGCGGCACGGCGTCCGGCCTCGACCGCCGCCTCCGCCTCGCCCAGACGTGCCTTGAGGCGCCTGCTCTCGCTCTCGGCGGCCGAGACCTGGGCCGCGGCCTCGGACCTGATGGTGTCGATCTCGGCGTTCACCCGGCGCAGCGCGGCCTCACCGCGCTTGACATCGCTCTGGGCGCTGCGCAGCTTGCGGCGAAGCGATTCGGCTTCCTTGCGGACCGTCTCCAGCTCGCTGCGCAGCCGTTCGGTCTCGCTCTTGGTCAGCCCACGCGCCTCGACCAGTTCCTCACGCAGCCGCTCCAGTTCGCGCCGGCCGGCCTCGTCCGCACGCTCGGCGTCGGCGCGTTGCGCCTCCTCGCCGGCGGCGGCGACAAGTTTCACCCATCCGGTGGGCCGCAGAACGTAGGCGGCGGCCGCCACGTCGAGTGGATCGGCCGCCGCGGGCGGCGATCCCGCCGTCAACGCCCCACACAGTTCGGGCTGCGCCTGTGTGAGCCGTTCGGCGATGCGCTGCCGGAAGACGGGGTCGCTCTCCAGGGCTGCGGCCATCGCGTTGCCCGCGAACTTGGCGCGGCGGGAGGGGGTGAAACGGGCGTACTGCCGCAATTGGGCGGGCAGTTCCGCGACGGTGAGCCCACCGAAGGCGTCCGAGACCAGCCCCACGACCCGGCGCCGCACACCTTCCGGCAACGGCCGGTCGAGCGCCTCTGCGGCGCCACCGGCCGCACCGGCCGGCTCGGCGCCGCTGTCAGGCTGCTCCACGATCCGTCACCCCACTACCCGTTCGGGCCACTCCCTCAGGAGGCGGCGCCCGGCCTGTCCACCAGCTCGATCTTGTCCACCGCGTTGCACCAGCGGCAGCGCACCGACTCGATGGTCTCACTGACCACGTCACGCTCTTCGACGGTCGGTTCTCCGGCCAGGTCCAGATGGACGTACTCCACGACCTTCGACGAACGCGTGACGTCGAAGCGGGTGAGGTTCCCGCAGAGCGTGCAGCGCCAGCGGGTCTGGTCCGTCGGCGAGGGAACCGTCGTCATCGTTCCGTCCTCGTTTCGTCGTGCGGATGCGGGTGCCGCGGTGCGCCGTCGAACTGCGGATGTACTCCCTGTAACCCTACGGGCTCGGGGGCATCCCCTGCTCACGCGGAGCGGAGCTCGGGGAGGGTACCCAACGGCACGGCGAGGCACTCTGTACCGTTCCGGCCCGCTACGCCATGCTCTGTCCATGATCGGTTGGCGCAGGGCGGTACGGGGTGTGGTGGCCGGGCCCTCGGTGACGTACGGCCTGATCGCCGTCTGCTGCGCGGTCTTCCTCATCAGCCCGGTCTCGGGGCTGAACCCGTCGTACGGCACGGGTGACGCGTGGCTCGCGGCGCAGAGCGCGTACTTCGAGCGTTGGGGCGTGATCCCGGCCCAGCTGATGACCGGCTCCCCGGACACGCTGCTCACGCCGTTCACCGCGCTCTTCGTGCACGGGAACTGGCTGCACCTGCTCGGCAACCTGCTCTTCCTCTACGTCTTCGGCGCGATGGTGGAGGAACGCATGGGGCCGCTGGAGTTCGCCCTGTTCTACCTGGGCACCGGCGCCTTCGCCCTGCTCGCCTACGCGGCGGCCAACGCCGAGTCCGGGCAGACCCTGGTGGGAGCGTCCGGGGCGATCTCGGGGGTGCTCGGCGCCTTCCTTCTCCTCTTCCCGAAGGCCCGGGTCACCAGTCTCTTCCCTTTCCTCTTCTTCCTGCCGCTGCGCTTCCCGGCCTGGATCGTGCTGATCTTCTGGTTCGTCCTCCAGTGGCTGGCCGTGTCGGGGGCCGGTCAGGGCGGCCCCGGGGTCGCCTACCTCGCGCATGTGGTGGGGTTCGGCACCGGGTTCCTCTATGCCTGGGGACGGTTCCGGCGTCCGGCTAGAGTGAAGGCCCCAGCAGCGGCCACCGAGGGAGAAAGCCAGCCGTGATCACTGCGATCGTGCTCATCAAGACCAGCGTGGACCGCATTCCGGAGATCGCGGAGTCCATCGCGGCGCTGGACAGCGTCAGCGAGGTCTTCTCCGTCACGGGCACCTACGACCTGATCGCCATGGTCCGCGTGGCGAAGCACGACGACCTGGCGGATGTGATCCCCGGCCGTATCAGCAAGATCCAGGGTGTCGAGGGCACGGACACGCACGTCGCGTTCCGTACGTACTCGCAGCACGACCTGGAGGCGGCGTTCGCGATCGGTCTGGACTCCTAGCGCCCGTCGGCCACTGCGACCAGGGGACGGGCCCCGGAACACGAAGAAGCCCGCGCCTCTCGGCGCGGGCTTCTGTCGTGGCCGGTCTCAGACGGCGGGCACGCAGCGGCCGTCCTCCGTGCGGTACTGCCACTTCGCGCCCTCGCGCACCAGCTCCTTCACCGCGCCGACGAAGCGCTCCACGTGCTCGTCGGGCGTCCCGGCACCGAAGCTCACCCGGATCGCGTTGAGCGAGACCTCGCCCGGCCGGGCCTCCGGGGCGCCGCACTCGCCCGGGTCCTGCGGGGCACTGCCCAGCAGGGTGCGGACCAGCGGATGGGCGCAGAACAGGCCGTCGCGCACCCCGATGCCGTACTCCGCCGACAGGGCGGCCGCGAAGTGCGAGCTGTTCCACCCCTCCACCACGAAGGAGATGACGCCCACCCGCGGTGCGTCGTCGCCGAACAGCGACAGCACCTTGACCTCCGGAACCGCGGCCAGGCCCGCCCGGACCCGGTCGACCAGATGCTGCTCACGGGCGACCAGGTTCTCGAAGCCGGCGTCGGTGAGCGCCTTGCAGGCCGAGGCGATGGAGTAGACGCCGATGACGTTGGGCGAGCCCGCCTCGTGGCGCGCGGCCGTCGTGTGCCACTCGACGTCGACCCCGCCGTCCGCACGCCGCGCCACCTTGCGCGACGCACCGCCGCCCGCGAGGTAGGGCTCCGCCTCCTGCAGCCAGTCCGCACGGCCGGCGAGCACGCCCGAGCCGAACGGCGCGTACAGCTTGTGCCCGGAGAAGGCCACCCAGTCGACGTCCAGGTCCCGCACCGAGACGGCGTGGTGCGGGGCGAGCTGCGCCGCGTCCAGGACGATCCGCGCGCCGTGGGCGTGCGCCACCTCCGCGAGCTCCTTCACCGGCCACAGTTCACCCGTCACATTGGACGCTCCGGTCACGCAGACCAGCGCCGGGCCGCTGGGGTCTCCCCAGCTCGAAGAGCGAGGGGAAGGGTCGCGGCCGGCGAGAGCCTCCTCCAGCGTCCGTACCGCCTCGGCGTGGGTGCGCGGCGCGTTCAGATACGTCACCCGCGCATCACCCCAGGGCAGCAGCGAGGCGTGGTGCTCGGTCTCGAAGACGAAGACGCGGCAGTCCGCGGGCAGCGCGGACGCCAGCAGGTTCAGCGAGTCGGTGGTGGACCGGGTGAAGACGACCTGGTCGCCTTCGCGGCAGTCGAGGAAACCGGCGACCGTGGCGCGGCTGTTCTCGAAGAGGTCGGTGGACAGCTGCGAGAGGTACCCGGCACCACGGTGGACGCTGCCGTAGTAGGGGGCGTACGCGGCGACGTCGTCCCACACGCGCTGAAGCGCCGGTGCGCTGGCCGCGTAGTCGAGGGCCGCGTAGGTGACCTCGCCGCCGGTCACGAGCGGGACCGTCACATCGCGGCCGAGGACCGGCAGCGGCTCGGCACAGCAGGGTTCGGACCCGGCGGCGGCGACGACCGTGTCCGAGGAGGGGCCGGAGGCGGCAGGAGCGATGGCGGTGTTCAGGCGTGCGGACATGGCGGTATCTCCCGGCAGGAAAGGCGAAATCGGCTTCAAGAACCCGGCGGTGCGGGGACCTCGACACACGGCGGACACCGTGCGGAGGGTGTGCTGAAGAAGGGGCTGTACGCCCTATCGCATTCGCTTGCTCACGAGACTGCTCCCTTGAGGACCAGGACCCCAGGGTGTGCAGGGGTCCGCGCTTGCCACAGACCTCGCTGCCTGCGGCCTGGTCTTCACCCGGGGCACCCCGCCACGGACGGAGGGTTGCCGGACAGCGGGCCGGGGCCGTAATCGCTGTCACTCATGACCTTGGAGAGCATCCTGCCATACCTCGCGGACGCCGCAAGGGCGCGGTCCACCATCCGGACCGCGCCCTCGCGTGACGTATCGATCGGTGCTGCCGGCCCCTCGCCGGATCAGCCCTGGCTGTTGGTGGCGGCCACCCAGCGCTGGAGCGCGTCGTTCGCCGCCCCCGAGTCGATGGCCTTGGCGGCCTGGGCGACCCCTGCCGCCAACTGTTCGTTGAGCGTGCCGTCCGTCGGGTCCAGCGCCACCAGGGCGGCCGCCGAGTTCAGCAGGACGGCGTCCCGGACCGGCCCGGTCTCCCCGCCGAGCAGCCGTCTCGCCACATCGGCGTTGTACGAGGCGTCGGCGCCGCGCAGCGCCTCCACCGGCACCAGGTCGATGCCGATGTCCCGCGGGTCGAACGCCTCTTCGCGCACCTCGCCGTCGCGAACGACCCACACCCGAGAGGTGGCGGTCGTCGTCAGCTCGTCCAGGCCGTCGTCGCCGCGGAAGACCAGTGCCGACGAGCCGCGCTCGGCGAGCACCCCGGCCATGATGGGCGCCATCCGTGCGTCCGCGACCCCGGTGGCCTGCGCCCCGACCTGTGCCGGATTGGTCAGCGGTCCGAGGAAGTTGAACGTGGTGCGGATGCCCAGCTCCTTGCGCGCCGCGGCCACATGCCGCAGGGCGGGGTGGAACTTCACGGCGAAGCAGAAGGTGATGCCCGCCTCCTCCGCGACCTCGGCCACCCGCTGCGGGGTCAGCTGGAGATTGACGCCGAGCTTCTCCAGCACGTCGGACGCGCCGCTCGCGGACGAGGCCGCGCGGTTTCCGTGCTTGACGACCTTGGCTCCGGTGCCGGCCACGACGATGGCCGACATCGTGGAGATGTTCACCGTCTTGGCCCCGTCGCCGCCCGTGCCGACGATGTCGACGCTGCGGCCGGGCACCTGGATCAGGTTCGCGTGCGCGTACATGGTGCGCACGAGGCCGGAGATCTCCTCGACCGTCTCGCCCTTCGCCCGCAGCGCGACCGCGAACCCGGCGATCTGGGCGTTCGTCGCCTCGCCGCTGAGGATGCGGTCCATCGCCCAGGCGGTCGCGTCCGCGCTCTGGTCGCGGTTGTCGAGCAGCGCGTTCAGCACACTCGGCCAGGAGTGAGCCGCCACGCTGTCGCCGCCGACCGGGGTCACAACGTTCATGGTCCACTCCTGGGTCCACAGCCGATAAGGGAATGCGTCCACCCTATCCAGCCCCGGAGACGGCGAAGGGCCCCGTCCGACGAATGGACAGGGCCCTTCACCTGCTACTGCCGGGAGGTGTCTCCGGCGCTGTGGCGGCGATGCACTCGCTTCAGGCGATCAGTGGTGGCCGTGGCCGCTGCTGATCTCCTTGAACTCCTCGGGCCTCGGCTTGGGGATCTGGTTCTCCTCGCCGTAGTAGGACTTGCTGAGCTTGACCCGCAGCTTCTGGGCGGCCGAGAGCTTGCGCCGGACACCGTTCTCGTCCGTCTCCGGACCGAGCTCCGCGGGCTTGTACTGCTCGTGCGCGGTGAGCGCGTGCAGCTCGCTCTGGCTGAGCGGCTCGTGGACCTCGACGAACTCACCGTGCGGCAGGCGCTTGATGACGCCGGACTCGCGTCCGTGCAGCACCTTGTCCCGGTCGCGACGCTGCAGACCCAGGCAGATCCGCTTCGTGACGATGAAGGCGATGACCGGTCCGGCGAAGAAGAAGATCCGGACGAACCAGGTGATCGCGTTGATCGACAGATGGAAGTGGGTCGCCCACAGGTCGTTGCCGCCACCGACCAGCAACACGAAGTAGAGGGTCAGCCACGCCACACCGAAGGCCGTTCGGGTCGGGGCGTTGCGCGGGCGGTCCAGGATGTGGTGCTCGCGCTTGTCCCCGGTGACCCAGGACTCGATGAACGGGTAGACGGCGATCGCGACCAGAACCAGCGGGAAGATCATCAGCGGGATGAACACACCCAGGACGAGTGTGTGGCCCCAGGCGTTGATCTCCCAGCCTGGCATCACACGGATCAGACCCTCGGAGAAGCCCATGTACCAGTCGGGCTGCGCGCCGGTGGAGACCTGGTCGGGCCGGTAGGGACCGAGCGCCCAGATCGGGTTGATCGAGGCGACCGCGGCCATCACCGAGATGACACCGAAGACCAGGAAGAAGAAGCCTCCGGCCTTGGCCATGTAGACCGGCAGCAGCGGCATGCCCACGACGTTGTTGTTCGTCCGGCCGGGGCCCGCGAACTGCGTGTGCTTGTGGTAGAAGACCAGGATCAGGTGGCCCACCAGCAGACCGAGCATGATGCCCGGCAACAGCAGGATGTGGACCGAGTAGAACCTCGCCACGAAGTCGCCGCCGGGGAACTCCCCGCCGAACAGGAACATCGACAGGTACGTGCCGACGACCGGCACGGACAGGACCGCTCCCTGCATGAACCGCACACCGGTGCCCGACAACAGGTCGTCCGGCAGCGAGTAACCGGTGAAGCCGGTGAACATGCCGAGGACGAACAGCAGGAAGCCGAACAGCCAGTTGACTTCGCGCGGCTTGCGGAACGCGCCCGTGAAGAAGACGCGCATCATGTGCACCAGCATGCCGGCGAGGAACACCAGCGCGGCCCAGTGGTGGATCTGCCGGATCAGCAGACCCCCGCGGACGTCGAAGCTGATGTCCAGGGTCGAGGCGTACGCCTCCGACATCCGCACACCCTGCATCGGGATGTAGCTGCCGTGGTACTCCACCTCGTTCATCGACGGGTGGAAGAACAGCGTCAGATACACACCCGTGAGGATGATGATGATGAAGCTGTAGAGGCAGATCTCACCGAGCATGAAGGACCAGTGGTCCGGGAAGATCTTGCGCATGTTGGCCTTGGCCAGGGAGTAGATCCCCAGCCGGCCGTCCGCCCAGTCGGCAACCTTCTCGCCGGCCGGTGCTTTGCGCTTGGACTCTGTCGTGGTACTCATCCGCGCTCCCAGAAGGCAGGACCGACAGGCTCGTCGAAGTCGCCGAGCGCCTCGAGGTGGCCCTCGGCATTCACACCGATCCGCAGCTGCGGAAGGGCGTGACCGGCGGGACCGAAGATGACGCGGGCGCCGTCGGCGAGGTCGAAGGTGGACTGGTGGCACGGGCAGAGCACGTGGTGCGTCTGCTGCTCGTACAGGCTGATCGGGCAGCCGACGTGCGTGCAGATCTTCGAGAAGGCCACGATGCCCTCGTGCGACCACTCGAGCTCGCGCTTGTCCTTGATGTCCTCCGGCTGGATGCGGACGATCATCAGGGCCGTCTTCGCGATCTCCTTCTGGAAATCGTGACTGTCCTCCTCCAGGCCCTCGGGCTTGGCGAAGGTCAGCGAACCGACGGCGACGTCCTCGGGACGCAGCGGCTCATTGGTGTTCATGTTGATGAGCTGCTTGCCCTTGGCCCACAGCGTCGAGCGGAGCTTCTTCTCGGGCAGCGGACCGAGGTCGCGCAGCAGCACCACACTGGAGAGCGGCAGCAGCGTCAGCGCACCGAGCATCGTGTTGCGGATCAGCTTACGCCGGCCGATCCCGGACTCCCTGGCGCCCTCCGCGAAGTCGGCCATGACCTTGGCGCGGACCTCGGGCGGTGCGGCGATGGGGTGCCGCTCGTCGACCATCTCCACGTCCGACATCAGGGTGCGGGCCCAGTGGACCGCGCCCGCGCCGATGCAGAAGAGGGCGACACCGAGCGTCATACCCAGCGCGAAGTTCAGCGCGCTGATGTGGCCGAGCGGCCAGATGTAGACGATCTCGTTGACCGGGAAGATCACGAACGACGCGATGAACGCGACCGTTGCCAGCATCGACAGCAGGAACAGGAAGGCGACCGTGCGCTCGGAGCGCTTGGCGGCCCTTTCGTCGATGTCCTGGATACGCGGTTTGTGGGCCGGCAGTCCCGGGTCGGCGAACGGGTCCGCGTCGTGCTTGACGACGGTGGTGCCCTCGTGTCCCGCGCCGTGCGCGGCGGCCTGCTCTGCGGGCAGGTTCTCTTCTGGATTCTCTTGGCTACTCATGACTTCTTGGCCTTAGCGGTGTGGGCCGCGACCCAGATGGCGACTGCGATCAGCGCACCCAGACCGAAGATCCAGCCGAACAGTCCCTCACTGACGGGGCCGAGGCCACCCAGATTGAGGCCGCCGGGGCTCTCCGACTCCTCGCCGTTCACATTCTTGATGTAAGCGATGATGTCCCGCTTTTCCTGCTCCGGCAACGTCGTGTCGGGGAAGGAGGGCATGTTCTGCGGGCCGGTCTGCATGGCCTCGTAGATGTGCTTCGGGCTCACGCCTTCCAGGCTCGGGGCGTACTTGCCGTTGGTCAGCGCACCGCCCTCACCCGTGAAGTTGTGACACTGGGCGCAGTTGGTGCGGAACAGGTCGCCACCCTTGGCGATGTCGGCACCCGCGGGGTTGTACTGCTTCTCGGTCGGCGTGATCGGACCGGCGCCGAGCGAGGCGATGTACGCCGCCAGCTGGTCGATCTCGGCCTGCGAGTAGATGACCTTCTTCTTCGGCACCTGGGCGCCCGGCTGCTGGGCCGGCATACGGCCGGTGCCGACCTGGAAGTCGACGGCTGCGGAGCCCACGCCGACCAGGCTCGGGCCGTCAGAGGTGCCCTGACCGCCGGTACCGTGGCAGCTGGCGCAGCCGACGGTGTAGAGCTTCTTGCCCTCCTCGATGGCGAGGGACTGGGCGGTTTCATCGGCCTGCGCCTTGTCCGCGGGTGCGAACGCGGCGTACAGCCCCCCAGTTGCCGCCAGCGCGAGGAGTAGGACGACGACCGCCGCCAGCGGATGGCGTCGTCGTGCGGAGAGCTTTTTCACGGATTACCCCGGTGTCAGGATCTTCTGCGTCGATGCTTCTGGACTGTGTCTGCTTCAGGCAGCGTGTGCCTGCGCCGTTTACTTGATCATGTAGATCGTGGCGAAGAGGCCGATCCAGACGACATCGACGAAGTGCCAGTAGTAGGACACGACGATGGCGGCGGTTGCCTGCTCGTGGGTGAACCTCCTGGCTGCGTACGTTCTGCCGAGAACCAGCAGGAAGGCAATGAGTCCGCCCGTCACGTGCAGACCGTGGAAGCCGGTGGTCAGGTAGAACACCGAGCCGTACGGGTCCGACGAGAGCGAGAGGCCCTCGTGTTTGACCAGCTCGGTGTACTCGAACACCTGGCCGCCGATGAAGATCGCACCCATCACGAACGTGATCACGAACCAGGAGCGGAGCTTCTTCACGTCACCGCGCTCGGCGGCGAAGACGCCGAGCTGACAGGTGAGGGAGGAGAGCACCAGGATCGTGGTGTTGGTCGCCGAGAACGGGAAGTTCAAGGTGGAAGCCTTCTCCGACCAGAACTCGGTCCCCGTCACCGATCGCAGGGTGAAGTACATCGCGAAGAGGGCCGCGAAGAACATCAGCTCGGAACTCAGCCAGATGATGGTTCCGACGCTGGTGAGGTTCGGTCGATTGACCGACGGGTGCGCGTGCCCGGTTTCTACTGTCGTTGCTGTCGCCACGACCGACATTATGTCGGTCGCTTATCCCGCCCTCACTCCGGGGGGTGCCGTTCGGTGTGTCAGCGGCTCCCGTCCAGCCCGAACGGCCCATCGAAGCGGTGTCCGAACGGCTGTTGACCGGCTGTGGAACCGAGTAGCATCCGGCCCATCGGTTCCTGAGCCGAGCCGCCGTCGAATCGGAGGAAGAATGCAGCCGACCGCCACCGTGCTGGTCTACAGCGACGACGCCAACACCCGCGAGCAGGTGCGGCTGGCGACCGGACGCAGGCCGGCGACCGACGTTCCGCCGGTCGAGTTCATCGAGTGCGCCACGCTGCCCGCCGTGCTGAAGCAGCTGGACCGGGGCGGCGTCGATGTCTGTGTGCTGGACGGCGAGACGGTTCCCGCGGGCGGTATGGGCGTGTGCCGGCAGATCAAGGACGAGATCTTCGACTGCCCGCCCGTGCTGCTGCTGATCGGCCGCCCGCAGGACGCCTGGCTGGCCACCTGGAGCCGCGCGGAGGCCGCTGTGACCCTTCCGGTGGACCCGGTGGAGTTCGCGGACGCACTGGCGGCCCTGCTGCGCGGCAGGCTGGCCGTGGAGGCCTGACGAGCCTGCCGCGTGCCGGTCAGACCTGGGGACGCAGCCGTGCCGTGTCGACGGGGTTCGTGACGGCACCGGTGCCACCTCCGGCCACCAGGGCACTGCCCGTGCGCCACTTGTCCCAGTCCAGGTTCCAGTCGCCGAAGCCGTTGCCGAACGGGTCCATCTCGTTTCCGGCACTGTTGACGACCTTCACCACGTCGCCCTCGCGGACGGTATTGAAGAACCACTGGGCGTTGCTGGTCGACATGCCCGTGCAGCCGTGGCTGACGTTCGCGGCGCCCTGCGATCCGACGGACCACGGGGCGGCGTGCACGTACTCACCGCTCCAGGTGACGCGCGTGGCGTAGTAGACCGGCAGGTCGTACGACTCCGAACTGCCCTCGGCGATGCCGATGCTGGTGCCGCGCATCCGGACGAAGTACTCCTTGGCGAGCACGACCTTGATGCCGTTGCGGGTGGAGAAGCCGGGCTTGCCCGTGGTCACCGGAATGGTGTTGATCACTTCTCCGTTGCGCAGAACCGTCATCTGGTGCGAGGCAGCGTCGGTGATGGCCTCGATCCGGTCGCCGATGGTGAGCTTCAGGCCCTTGGAGGAGCCTCCGTAGAGCTTGTTGGAGACCTTGACGCCCTGGAGGTTGCTGGAGGCGCTCACGGTCGCTCCGGTGGGCCAGTACTCCTTCGGGCGGAAGTGCAGCTTCTTGTCGTCGACCCAGTGCCAGGCTCCCTCCACCGAGGGCTGGGAGTCGACCTTGAGCGCACGTTCGACGACTTGCCGGGCGGCCTTGTCCTTGACGGGGAGGCTGAGGTCGGCCGTGATGGGCTGCCCGACCCCGTACGTGCCCGTCTTCGGGCCGAACGCGACCGTCAGCAGGCGTTTGGCCGGGGCGGTCTCGAAGGTGAGGGTGCGGCTGCCGGGCGAGCCGTCGGAGTCCTCCGTGGAGACCTTGACGGTGTACTTCGCACCGGCCGAGAGCGGGGCGGTGGAGCGCCAGCGGCTGCCGTCCGCGGAGAGTTCGCCGGCGAGGAAGTGCCCGGCGCCGTCAATGACGGTCACATCCGTGATGCGGCCGCTGTCATCCTTGGTGGTGACTTCCAGGGGCTTGTCGGGGTCGACCTTCTTCCCACTGGAGTGGGGCGTGTTGAAGGATATCTGCTCCGCCGCGTCGAACGGTGTGGCGGAGAGCGGGTGGGTGTCGGGTTCGCCGCACGCGGTCGCTACCGCCCCGAGGGACACGACCAGCAGGGTGCAGCTCAGAATGGTGCGAAACCGAGGCGTCTGACTCATAAGCACACGTTATGAAGATCAGTCGGCAGCGGCGCGCCGAGAGGCTGCAAATGGGCGGACCCGGGTCCCCCTCGCGAGTGAAGGGGATCCGGGTCCGCCCGTGCGTTGCTGATGCGGTGTTACTGGTTCTGGCTCTCACCGCGGTAGTACTCGAACACCCAGCCGAAGATTCCGACGAGGATCAGCGGCGCCGAGAAGTACAGCAGCCACCAGCCCATCGCGACGGCGAGGAAGGCGAGCGCGCCACCGACGGCCAGCGAGAGCGGCTGCCAGCTGTGCGGGGAGAAGAACCCCACCTCGCCGGCCTCGTCCGCGACGTCGGCGTCCTTGTTGTCCTGCGCCATCGCGTCGACCCGCCGGGCCGTGAAGGCCAGGTAGAAGCCGATCATGATGCTCAGGCCGAAGGCCAGGAAGAGCGCGGTCGTACCGGCCGGATCCTTCGACCACACGCCGTACAGGATGGCGACGGCGAGGATGAAGAAGCTCAGCCACAGGAACATCTTGCCCTGGATCTTCACTTCCCGACCTCCTTGCCGCCGAACATCTTGGTGTCCTTCTGGCCGGCGTTCTCGAGGGTCTCGAGAGCCGCGACCTCAGGGTGATGGAGGTCGAAGGCCGGGGATTCCGAGCGGATCCGCGGCAGAGTGATGAAGTTGTGCCGGGGCGGCGGGCAGGACGTGGCCCATTCGAGCGAACGGCCGTAGCCCCACGGGTCGTCGACCTCGATCTTCTTGCCGTACTTCGCCGTCTTCCACACGTTGTAGAAGAACGGCAGGACCGAGAGGCCCAGGACGAACGAGCTGATCGTGGAGATGGTGTTCAGCGCGGTGAAGCCGTCGGCGGCCAGGTAGTCCGCGTACCGCCGCGGCATGCCCTCGGCGCCCAGCCAGTGCTGGACCAGGAAGGTGCCGTGGAAGCCGATGAACAGCGTCCAGAAGGTCATCTTGCCGAGCCGCTCGTCCAGCATCTTGCCCGTGAACTTCGGCCACCAGAAGTGGAACCCGGCGAACATCGCGAAGACCACGGTGCCGAAGACGACGTAGTGGAAGTGCGCGACGACGAAGTACGAGTCGGAGACGTGGAAGTCCATCGGCGGCGAGGCCAGGATGACGCCGGTCAGACCACCGAAGGTGAAGGTGACCAGGAAGCCGATCGTCCACAGCATCGGTGTCTCGAAGGACAGTGAGCCCTTCCACATCGTGCCGATCCAGTTGAAGAACTTCACACCGGTCGGCACCGCGATGAGGAACGTCATGAACGCGAAGAACGGTAGGAGTACCCCGCCTGTCACGTACATGTGGTGCGCCCACACCGTCACCGACAGACCGGCGATCGCGATCGTCGCACCGATCAGGCCGATGTAACCGAACATCGGCTTGCGGCTGAAAACCGGGATCACTTCGGAGACGATCCCGAAGAACGGCAAGGCGATGATGTACACCTCTGGATGGCCGAAGAACCAGAAGAGGTGTTGCCACAGCAGCGCGCCGCCGTTGGACGCGTCGAAGACGTGGGCGCCGAACTTGCGGTCCGCCTCCAGCGCGAAGAGCGCGGCGGCGAGGACCGGGAAGGCGAGCAGGACCAGGACACCGGTCAGCAGCACGTTCCAGGTGAAGATCGGCATCCGGAACATCGTCATGCCGGGCGCGCGCATGCAGATGATCGTGGTGATGAAGTTGACCGAGCCGAGGATCGTGCCGAAGCCGGAGAAGGCCAGACCCATGATCCACATGTCGGCGCCGATACCCGGCGAGCGAACGGCGTCCGACAGCGGCGAGTAGGCGAACCAGCCGAAGTCGGCAGCACCGTTCGGCGTGATGAAGCCCGCGACGGCGATGATCGAGCCGAAGAGGTACAGCCAGTACGCGAACATGTTCAGCCGCGGGAACGCCACGTCGGGCGCGCCGATCTGCAGCGGCATGATCCAGTTCGCGAAACCGGCGAACAGCGGCGTCGCGAACATCAGCAGCATGATCGTGCCGTGCATCGTGAACGCCTGGTTGAACTGCTCGTTCGACATGATCTGCGTGCCCGGCCGGGCGAGCTCGGCGCGCATGAAGAGCGCCATCACTCCGCCGATGCAGAAGAAGACGAACGACGTGACCAGGTAGAGCGTGCCGATGGTCTTGTGGTCGGTGGTGGTCATCCACTTCACCACCACATTGCCGGGCTGCTTGCGCCGTACCGGCAGCTCGTTCTCGTACGAGTCGTCAGCTGCTGCGGCGGCACCCTGGGGTTCGTTGAGGATGCTCACAGTAGGTTCTTCTCCGCATTCCTGGCCGGGTCCGTCTGCTCAATGCCCGACGGGATGTAGCCGGTCTGCCCCTTCTCCGCCAGCTCCTTCAGGTGCTGCTGGTAGCGCTCCGGGGAGACCACCTTGACGTTGAAGAGCATCCGGGAGTGGTCGACGCCGCAGAGCTCGGCGCACTTGCCCATGAAGGTGCCCTCCTGGGTCGGAGTCACCTCGAAGGAGTTGGTGTGGCCCGGGATGACGTCCTGCTTCATCAGGAAGGGAACCACCCAGAAGGAGTGGATCACGTCACGAGAGGTCAGGACGAACCGGACCTTCTCCCCCTTGGGCAGCCACAGCGTCGGACCCGGGTTGCCGTTCTGCGGGTTCCGCGTGCCGGGGATACCGGCGTCGTAGACTCCGCCGGCGTTGGCCGGGAAGTCGTCGCGGTACCTGTCGGGGATGGCCCGCAGGTCCTCGGACGTCTTCGCGTCGCCCGCGGAGCCCGCGACGTTCTCGATGTAGTTGAAGCCCCAGCTCCACTGGTACCCGACCACGTTGACCGTGTGGGCGGGCTTGTCGGCCATGGAGAGAAGCTTGGACTCGTCACGCGCGGTGAAGTAGAAGAGCACCGAGACGATGATGAGCGGAACGACCGTGTACAGGGCCTCGATGGGCATGTTGTACCGGGTCTGCGGAGGAACCTCCACCTTGGTGCGGCTGCGCCGGTGGAAGATGACACTCCACACGATCAGGCCCCACACCAGGACGCCCGTGGCGAGCGCTGCCGCCCACGAGCCCTGCCAGAGGGACAGGATGCGCGGCGCCTCCTCCGTGACCGGGGTGGGCATACCAAGGCGGGGGAAATCCTTGTAGGTGCAACCAGTGGCGGTCGCCAGGATCAGGCCCGCAGTCAGCAGCTGCGTCAGCTTCCGCCGCATCGGGCGCCGCGACATGGGGGTACCGCCCGCGCCCCCCAGGGCGTGGGGGAGGTCGGAGCCGTTGGGACTCACGTAGCGCCTTCCCGAGAGTCTCGGCCCGCGCGGCATGCCGCGGCCGTCTCGCTGGTCGGTCGCCGGCCCTGACGCGGGCAGGGGTTTGGATGTTTATGCGGACCAAACCCTACTGGACGCTATTTGGGGTCGCGCGGGGAGGGTGCCCAACGCGCCGTCCGACACCCCGAAGGGATGGAAAGCGTCCGGAATGCCTGCCTCCGGCGGGCATCTGACGCTGCTTCCGGGTCCTGGGGTTAGCGTGGCGACGTGCCCTACTTCGATGCCGCGTCCTCCGCTCCCCTGCACCCGGTTGCCCGCCAGGCCCTGCAGGCCTCCCTGGACGAGGGGTGGGCCGATCCCTCGCGGCTGTACCGCGAAGGGCGGCGGGCGAGGCTGTTGCTGGACGCGGCGCGGGAGGCCGCGGCGGAGGCCGTGGGGTGCCGCCCGGACGAGCTCGTGTTCACTCCTTCAGGGACGCGCGCGGTTCACCTCGGAGTTTCCGGGGCGCTCGCGGGCCGTCGGCGTGTCGGACGGCATGTGGTGGTCTCGGCGGTGGAGCACTCCTCCGTCCTGCACGCGGCCGGCGACACCGCGACCGAGGTGCCGGTGGACCGGGCGGGGCGCGTGGACCCCGCGGCGTACGCGGCGGCGCTGCGCGAGGACACCGCGCTGGCCTGTCTGCAGTCCGCCAACCACGAGGTGGGCACGGAACAGCCGGTGGACCGGGTCGCCGAGGCGTGCCGGGCCGCCGGGGTGCCCCTGCTGGTGGACGCCGCCCAGTCGCTCGCGTGGGGGCCGGTCGGCGGGGACTGGTCGCTGCTCGCCGCCAGCGCGCACAAGTGGGGCGGCCCCGCGGGGGCCGGGCTGCTCGTCGTGCGCAAGGGCGTCCGATTCGCCCCCCAGGAGCCCGCCGACGAGAGGGAGTCCGGCCGGGCCGCGGGCTTCGAGAACCTCCCCGCGATCGTCGCGGCGGCCGCATCCCTGCGGGCGGTACGCGCCGAGGCGGCGGAGGAGGCGGTACGGCTGCGGGCCCTGGTGGACCGTATCCGCGCCCGGGTGCCGGAACTGGTCCCGGACGTCGAGGTGGTGGGCGATGCGGTGCACCGGCTGCCCCACCTCGTCACCTTCTCCTGTCTCTATGTCGACGGGGAGACTCTGCTGCACGAACTGGACCGGCAGGGCTTCTCGGTGTCCTCGGGGTCCTCGTGCACGTCGAGCACCCTCACGCCGAGCCATGTGCTGCGGGCGATGGGGGTGCTGAGCGAGGGCAATGTGCGGGTCTCGCTGCCGCCCGGCACGACCGGGGAGGACGTGGACCGGTTCCTGGAGGTGCTGCCGTCGGTGGTGTCCGCGGTACGGGAACGACTCGGCGCGCCGACCGCCGCGCAGAGCCCCGGCCAGGGAGCGTCCCTCGTGGTGGACGCGCTCGGGAAGCGGTGCCCGATCCCGGTGATCGAGCTGGCGAAGGTGATCGGCGACGTACCGCTGGGCGGCACGGTGACGGTGCTGTCGGACGACGAGGCGGCCCGTCTGGACATCCCGGCGTGGTGTGTGATGCGGGACCAGGAGTACGTGGGCGAGGAGGCGGCGGAGCGCGGGACGGCGTACGTCGTGAGGCGGCTGGTGTAGGTCGCGCTTCTGGGCGCGGGGGCCGTCGGCGGGGCGGGGCCGGAGCCCGGGCCGGGTTCGGGACCGGGCCTACCGAGCGGCCTCCCGGGCCGCGGCGCCGGGTCCAGTCGTACGCCGTGGACGGGCGGGCTTCCGGAAACGACGCTCCCCCCGGACGGTCGTCCGGGGGGAGCGCGACGGAGCAGGGGGCCGGTCAGCCCAGGTGGCCGCGGACCTCGGCCGCCGCGTCGTGGCCGTACGCCTTGGTGAAGCGGTCCATGAAGTGCGCCCGCCGCAGCGTGTACTCCTGCGTGCCCAGCGTCTCGATCACCAGCGTCGCGAGCATGCAGCCGACCTGCGCCGCCCGCTCCAGGCCCACGCCCCAGGTCAGGCCCGAGAGGAAGCCCGCGCGGAAGGCGTCGCCCACGCCCGTCGGGTCGACCTTGGCCTCCTCCTCGGCGCAGCCGACCTCGATCGGCTCGTGCCCGGCGCTCTCGATGCGCACGCCGTTCGCGCCGAGGGTGGTGACCCGATGGCCGACGCGGCCGAGGATCTCCTCGTCGGTCCAGCCCGTCTTGGACTCGATGAGTCCCTTCTCGTACTCGTTGGAGAAGAGGTAGGTGGCGCCGTCGAGCAGTATCCGGATCTCGTCACCGTTCATCCGGGCGATCTGCTGCGAGAAGTCGGCCGCGAAGGGGATCTGCCGCGAGCGGCACTCCTCGGTGTGGCGGAGCATGGCCTCCGGGTCGTCCGCGCCGATCAGGACCAGGTCCAGGCCGCCGACCCGGTCCGCGACCGACTTCAGCTCGATCTGACGGGCCTCGCTCATGGCGCCCGTGTAGAAGGAGCCGATCTGGTTGTGGTCGGCGTCGGTGGTGCAGACGAAGCGCGCGGTGTGCAGGACCTCGGAGATCCTGACGGACCCGGTGTCCACGCCGTGGCGGTCGAGCCAGGCGCGGTACTCGTCGAAGTCCGATCCGGCCGCTCCGACCAGGATCGGCCTGGTGCCCAGCTGGCCCATGCCGAAGCAGATGTTCGCACCGACACCGCCCCTGCGCACATCGAGGTTGTCGACCAGGAAGGAGAGGGAGACCGTGTGCAGCTGGTCCGCGACGAGTTGGTCCGCGAAACGGCCGGGGAAGGTCATGAGGTGATCGGTGGCGATGGAACCGGTGACTGCGATTCGCACGGCGATGCGCTCCAGGGGCGGGGGCGGATGACGCTTCACGCTACCGGTTGTCAGGCCGGGGCTGAAGGGCAGAAACTACCCGATAGTAGGTCTTTTTTCGCAGACCTCCCGATGCGTACGGTGCGGATATGACAAAGTCCATCGCTTCTCCCGCGCCGCTCGAGTCCGAGATCTCCCTGGCCCAGCTGCGCGGCGACTGCGCACGGATGGCTCCGCACTGGGTCGTGCCCGCCGCCAAGGCGGCCGCTCCCGTGTCGCCGTCCCGTATCCATGGTGTCGTCGTACCCGCGTCCTCGGCGCGGCTCCTGGACGCCATGTCCGAATACGGCGACTGAGTCCGGGGCACTCACCGCACGCCCGTCGAGGGCGCGTGAGCCAACTCAGGGCGCTCCGGGGAACCGTGCGCGCCCCTGCTCCGTCTCATCGGTGCCCCCGTATCCCGGGGACACACGACAAGGAGCGATGCGGTGAGCAGCACGGAGAACACTCACGACAGCTCACGCCGCCGGCGTTCCCCGCTCGCCATCGCCTCTGTGGCGGCGGCGGTACTGATCGCGGGTGGCGGCAGTGCGTACTTCGCGACGGCCGGCTTCGGCAGCGGCGACGACGGGACGGACGCCAGAAGCGGTGCGTCCGGCAATGACGCGAAACCGCCGTTGCTCTCGCTGGACACCCCCCGGGACTCCGGCCCCGGGATCGCCCCGGGTGAGCCCGACCCGACGGGCGGCACCGTCTACCGGGCCGAGGGCAAGCTGCCGGACGGCCCGGACGAGGCGGCCGTGCACCGCGCGCGGGGTGCGGTCACCGCGGACGAGGTGACCCGGCTGGCGAAGGCGCTCGGCATCCCGGGCACTCCCCGGCTCGTCGGGCCCGCCTGGAAGATCGGCGCGGACAAGGACGGCTCCGGCCCGATCCTGGAGGTCAACAAGCAGGCGCCGGGCACCTGGACCTTCTCCGCCTTCGGCACCGCGCCGCGCGGCGACAACTGCCTGAAGGGCAAGGCCTGTCCGTCCCGCGGCGACGCCGACGCCGGAGGAACCGCCCCGGCCGGCAAGCCGGTGAGCGAGGCGGCCGCCAAGAAGGCCGCCCGGCCCGTGCTCGCAGCTCTCGGTCAGAGCGATGCCGCCCTGGACGCACGCCAGTTGATGGGTGCGGTCCGCGTCGTGAACGCCGACCCGAAGGTCGGCGGACTGCCCACCTACGGCTGGACGACGGGCGTGCAGATCGGTGCGGACGGCCAGGTCGTGGGCGGCGGCGGGCACATGAAGAAGCCCGCGAAGAGCGCTTCGTACCCGGTGCTCTCCGCCGACGACGCGCTGAAGCAGCTGAACAAGGACGCCCGCGGCGACGGCACGGTCGGTATCGGCGGGTGCGCGACTCCGGCGCCGGTGGAGGGCGAGCAGAAGCCGGCGGCCCCGTGCGAGCCGAAGAGCGCGAAGGCCGCCACGCCGCAGCAACTGGCCATCGGCAAGGCGGTGTTCGGGCTGGCCGCGCAGTACGTGGACGGACAGCAGGCGCTGGTCCCCTCGTGGCTGTTCGCGGTCGAACCGGCCGGCGGCACACGGACGTTCACGATCGCCCAGCCGGCGGTTGCACCGAAGTATCTGAAGCCGGCCGCGCCGCCGGCCTCGGCCAAGCCGCCGCAGCAGGACATCGAGCCGACCGCGCCGCCGAAGACACCGGCTCCCCAGTCCGAGCGCCGGGTCCAGTCGTACGCCGTGGACGGGCGGACACTGACGGTCACCTTCTGGGGCGGGGTGTGCAGCGACTACGCGGCGACGGCGGCCGAGAAAGGCGACGAGGTCACGGTGCGGATCACCGAGTCCAAGCCGAACCCGGACCGGGTCTGCATCGCGATCGCCAAGGAGCTGACGGAGAAGGTCACGCTGGACAAGCCGCTGGGCGACAGGAAGGTCCTGGACGCGGACACGGGCAAGGCGGTGCCGCGCCACGGGCAGTGAGTGCCACACCGCGTACGCGGACGTGGCATGCGCCCGTACGCGGACGTGGTGAGCGCCCGATCGAGCACCGAGACGCCTCAGGGCATGGCTCTGATGGGCATGACGAAAGGCGGCGACCCGGGTGGGTCGCCGCCTTTCGTACGGCTCAGGGGGCCTGGGCTCCTAGCTGAAGGAGTCGCCGCAGGCGCAGGAGCCGGTCGCGTTCGGGTTGTCGATCGTGAAGCCCTGCTTCTCGATGGTGTCGACGAAGTCGATCGAGGCGCCGCCCAGGTACGGGGCGCTCATCCGGTCGGTGACGACCTTGACGCCGCCGAAGTCCTTGACGACATCGCCGTCGAGCGCACGCTCGTCGAAGAACAGCTGGTAACGCAGGCCGGAGCAGCCACCGGGCTGAACCGCGACGCGCAGCGCCAGGTCCTCCCGGCCTTCCTGGTCCAGCAGGGCCTTGACCTTGGCCGCGGCGGCGTCGGAAAGGAGGATGCCGTCGCTCACGGTGGTGGTCTCGTCCGATACGGACATCTGCTTCATCACTCCCGGGATGGGGTCTCCCCGCCGGAGGCAGGGGAACGGAGACTGCTTGCCGACGATTGCAACCGGCGTGGCCGCGGATTCATTCCGGACCGATGGACGTGTCTTGCTCTTTCATGCTCGCACACCGGCGCGCGGGCGGGCACGGGTCCGCGGCGAGGGGGTGCGTCACATCGACGCTATCGGCATCGTCAAAGTGACGTGAAGCAGTTATGATAGATAGCGTCAAACAGACGAGAAGGTCTTCCGGTGCCAGCCCCAGGCTCCACTGGAGCGCCATCGCCGCGCTCAACGCCCAAGAAGAAAGGGTGCGTGTCGTGACCACCGCCCAAGCCCGTACGGAGCTCGACGTCCAGCCGACGCCGCTCGCCCTGCTGCTGCTCGGCCGAGAGGCCGACCCCCGGAGCGAACGCGGTGTGGAGTGCCCCGGTGACCTGCCCTCCCCGTCCGATCCGGATCTGGTCGAGCGCGCCCGCGCGGCCAAGGAGAAGCTCGGCGAGAAAGTCTTCGTCCTCGGCCACCACTACCAGCGTGACGAGGTCATCCAGTTCGCCGACGTCACCGGCGACTCCTTCAAGCTGGCCAAGGACGCGGCGGCACGGCCGGAGGCCGAGTACATCGTCTTCTGCGGTGTGCACTTCATGGCCGAGTCCGCGGACATCCTGACCACCGACGACCAGATGGTCGTCCTGCCCGATCTGGCCGCAGGCTGCTCGATGGCCGACATGGCGACGGCCGAGCAGGTCGCGGAGTGCTGGGACGTGCTGACCGAGGCCGGCATCGCCGAGCAGGTCGTGCCCGTCTCGTACATGAACTCCTCCGCGGACATCAAGGCCTTCACCGGCAAGCACGGCGGCACGATCTGCACCTCCTCCAACGCCAAGCGGGCGCTGGACTGGGCCTTCGAGCAGGGTGAGAAGGTGCTGTTCCTCCCCGACCAGCACCTCGGCCGCAACACCGCCGTACGGGACATGGGGATGTCGCTGGAGGACTGCGTCCTGTACAACCCGCACAAGCCGAACGGCGGGCTGACCGCCGAGCAGCTGCGGGACGCCAAGATGATCCTGTGGCGCGGGCACTGCTCCGTGCACGGCCGCTTCTCGCTCGACTCCGTCGAGGACGTCCGGGCGCGGATCCCCGGCGTCAACGTGCTGGTGCACCCCGAGTGCAAGCACGAGGTCGTCGCGGCCGCGGACTACGTCGGTTCGACGGAGTACATCATCAAGACGCTGGAGGCGGCCCCGGCCGGTTCCAAGTGGGCCATCGGCACCGAGCTCAACCTGGTCCGCCGGGTCGCGAACGCACACCCCGACAAGGAGATCGTCTTCCTCGACAAGACGGTCTGCTTCTGCTCGACGATGAACCGCATCGACCTTCCGCACCTGGTGTGGACGCTGGAATCGCTGGCCGAGGGCAATCTGGTCAACAGGATCCAGGTCGACAAGGAGACGGAGAGCTTCGCGAAGCTGGCGCTGGAGCGGATGCTCGCGCTGCCGTAGGCGGAGCCGCACCGTACCGGTGGGTCCGCCGCAGGACAGCCGCCGAGGGGAGAAGAGACGCCCCGGTCACCGCGACCGGGGCGCCTCCGTGACGTCGCAGATCAGCTCGGTGAGCTCCACCGGGCGGCTCAGCGCGACGAGGTGGCCGCCCGGCAGGTCCTCGACGGGCACGTTCGGCAGGCGTTCCGCGGCGATCCGCAGCTGGAACCCGAGCGGGAAGAACCGGTCGTCACGGCCTTGGAGGATGCGGGTGGGGACGTCCGGCCAGGCCCGCAGCGGCCAGGGTTCGGCGAACAGCGCCTCCGAGGGGCCGGACGCCTCGCCCGACATCGCCTCGTCCGTGGCGTCCTGGGGCACGTCGTGGAAGAAGTCGACGATCAGGTCGAATCCCGCGTCCGGATCGCGCCCCTCCTCCGCCGCGAAGGCGCGGGCGGCCTCGTCCCGGCCGGTGTTGTCCCACCACTCCCCCGCGGTCTCACCGGGGGTCGGGATCATCGGGTTGACCAGGATGATCTGTTGGACGGGGATGCGCTCGCAGACCAGCGGGGCGATGACGGCGGCGAGGGACTGGGCGACCAGGACCGGCCCGTCGTCGCCGGTGTCCCGGTCGCCGATCGCGTCCACGACGGCCGTGACGTGCTCGGCGAGACCGGCGTCGAGGCCGCTCGGCAGATCGACGGCGACGGCGTCGTGCCCCCGCTCGCGGAGCATCGGCACGACCCGGTGCCAGTACCAGGCGCGGCCGTCGGCACCGGGGATGAGCACATACGTCGTCATGCGGAGCTCCTCGTTCGTGTCCGCAGCGCGGGGCAGCAGGCCGGCAGGACCATCGTGGCGTCTGTATACCCGGACCCGCATGTCCACGCTCTTCCTTTCCCCCATGCGGTTCTCGCCGCGGGAGATCACGAGGCGGTGGCTCCTCGCGCGAGCCCCCCGGAGTACGGGCGGGGCGTCCGGGGCCCACGACGCCGGGAACGTCCCCCCGGCAGGGCCGAGGCCGGTCCGCGGGCGAGCCGACCCTGCTCGGTTCCGGGAGTCGCGCGGCAGGCGGAAGGGCGACCGACGGCCGGACATCGCGCAGCTCCCGCCGTGCATCGTGCTGCACAGGTCGCTCGTCGAGCGGTGAGGTCCGGTCCGCCCGCGTCCACGATCCGCATCCGCGCCCCGCCCCCGGCCCGACCCGGCCCGACCCCGGAAAACGAACCACCCGGCCCGGGCCCTGCAAGGGACCGGACCGGGTGGCCGTGGTGAGGTGCTACGCGTTCGCCGGAGCCGGCTCGTCCGTGTCCTTCGCGTCCTTGGCGTCCTTCGCGTCGGAAGCGGACTCGTCTCCCGACTTTTTCAGGCGCTTCGCCGCCTTCTTCCCCGCACGGCGCTCCTTGCGCAGCTCGACCATCGCGTACAGCGTCGGCACGAGCAGCAGGGTCAGCAGCGTCGAGGTGACCAGACCGCCGATCACCACGACCGCGAGCGGTTTGGCGATGAAGCCGCCCTCGCCCGTGATGCCGAGGGCCATCGGGAGCAGGGCGAAGATCGTCGCCAGAGCCGTCATCAGGATCGGGCGCAGTCGGTGCCTGCCACCCTCGATGACCGCCTCCACCACGCCCAGGCCCTGGGCCCGGTACTGGTTGATCAGGTCGATCAGCACGATCGCGTTGGTGACCACGATGCCGATGAGCATCAGCATGCCGATCATCGCCGGTACACCCATCGGGGTGCCGGTCAGGATCAGCAGGCCGATCGCGCCGGTGGCCGCGAACGGGATGGACACCAGCAGGATCAGCGGCTGGATCAGCGACCGGAAGGTGGCGACCAGCAGCATGAAGACGATCGCGATCGCGGCCAGCATCGCCAGCCCCAGTGCGGCGAAGGCCTCCTCCTGGTCCTCGGAGACACCGCCGATGGAGGCGGTGGCGCCCTCCGGCAGATCCAGCGAGTTCAGCTTGCTCTGGAGCGCCGTGCTCACCGCACCGGTGTTGTCACCGGTCGGCTTCGCGCTGATCGTCGCGGCCCTTGCCCCGTCGATACGGGTCATGGAGACCGGACCGGGCACGACACGGACGTCCGCGATCTGCCCGAGCCTGACCCCGCCGAGGGACAGGTTCTTCAGCTGCGCCACGGTGGTGGCCGGCTTCGCCGAGGTGATGACGACATCGCGCTCGGTGTCGTCGAGGATCGCCTTGCCGGAGACCGTGCCGCGTACCGCCTGGCCGACGGCCAGACCCAGCGTGGTCTCGTTGAAGCCCGCGTCCGCGGCCTTCGCGTTGGCCTTCACCGAGATACGCGGAATGCTCTGCGCCAGGTCGCTCTGGACGTCGGTGACATCGTCGAGTCCGGCGACCTCCTTGCGTACCGCCTCGGAGGCCTTCTTCAGGACGTCCGCGTCGGCCGCCTTCACCACGACGCTCAGGTCCTGGCTGCCGAAGCCGTCGCCCGCTGCGATCGTGGTGTCACCGATGCCGTCCAGCTTCGCGAGCTCGGCGTCGATGCGGTCGCGGGTCTTCTCGTACGACGCCGCGTCCTTGAGCGTCAGCTGGTAGGAGGCCTGGTTGGCGCCCGTGCCGCCGCCGAAGGCCGCCATGAAGCCGGAGGAACCGACGGTGACCTGGTAGTTCTTGATCTCGTCCAGACCGTCGAGGACCTTCTCGACCTTCTTCGCCGACGCGTCGGCCGCGTCGAGGCCGGTGCCGACCGGCAGCTCCTGCTTGATCGACATGACCTCCTGCTCGCCCTGGTCGAAGAAGTTGGTCTTGAGCAGGCCGGCCATGCCGAAGGTGCCGAAGAGGATGACGACCGCGAGCACGATGCTGGTGATGCGGCGACGGGTCGCGAAGCGCAGCACGGGCACGTACATCCGCTGGAGCGGGCTGCGCTCCTCCTTCTCCTCGGCCACCCGGCGCGCCTCGTCCGGGTCCATGCCCCGGACGGCCTTCGGCGCGCGCAGGAACCAGAACGACAGGACGGGGACGACGGTCAGGGAGACCAGCAGGGAGGCGAGCAGGGCCGCCGTGATGGTGAGGCTGAACGAACCGAACAGCTCGCCGACCATGCCGCCGACCAGTCCGATCGGCAGGAAGACGGCGACGGTGGTCAGCGTGGAGGAGGTGACCGCGCCGGCGACCTCCTTGACGGCCGTGATGATCGCGGCCTGCCGCTCCTCGCCGTAGCCGAGGTGCCGCTTGATGTTCTCCAGGACCACGATCGAGTCGTCGACGACGCGGCCGATCGCGATGGTCAGCGCGCCGAGGGTGAGCATGTTGAGCGACAGGTCGCGGGTCCACAGCACGATCAGCGCGAGGACGACCGAGAGCGGGATGGAGACGGCCGTCACCAGGGTCGAGCGCAGCGAGGCCAGGAAGACCAGGATCACGATGACCGCGAAGACGAGGCCGAGCGCGCCCTCGGTGGTCAGACCCGAGATCGACTTGGAGACGGCGGGGCCCTGGTCGGAGACGACCGTGAGCTCGGCGCCGCTGCCGAGGTCCTTGCGCAGCTCGGGCAGCTTCTCCTGGACCGCGTCGGAGATGGCGACGGCGCTGCCGTTGTTGTCCATGGTGGCGAGGACGGCGAGGCTGGGCTTGCCGTTCGTCCGGGTCAGTGAGACGGCCGTGGCCGGGGTCTGCTTCACGGTGGCGACGTCGCCGAGACGCACCGGCTTGCCCTTGGCGGGCGGTGCCGGGGCGATCCGCAGGTCCTCGATCTGCTTCAGCGTGGTGTAACCGCCGCCGGCCTGGACCGTGAGGCTCTTGCCGTCCTCGTTGAACGAACCGGCCGGCAGGGTGGCGCCGCCCGCCTTGAGCGCCTCGGAGAGGCTCATCGTGTTGAGCCCCGCGGCCGCGAGCTTGCGGTCGTCGGGCGTGACGGAGACCTGGAGGTCCTGGACGCCGTCGATGGAGACCTGGCCGACGCCCTCGATGTCCTCGATCGCCGGGACGACCGTCCGCTCCAGCTGGTCGGCGAGTGCCTGCTGGTCCTTCTGCGAGGTGACGGCGAGCACCACGGTCGGGATGTCGTCCGTGGAGCCGGCGACGACCTGCGGGTCGACGTCGTCCGGGAGCTGGGTACGGGCCCGGTTCACGGCCTGCTGCACGTCGGCGACGAGCTGCTTGGTGCCGTCCCCGTACTCGAAGCTGGCCATGATCACGGCGTTGCCCTCGCTCGCCGTGGAAGTGATCCCCTTGATGCCGTCGACGGCCTTGATGGAGCTCTCGAGCGGTTCGACGACCTGCTTCTCGACCACATCAGGGGACGCGCCCTGGTAAGGAGCGAGCACCGACACCATCGGTAGCTCGATGGAGGGCAGCAACTGCTGCTTGAGCTGCGGGATGGCGATCGCCCCGAAGACGATCGCGACGATCGACATCAGACCTATCAGGGCCCGTTGCGACAGGCTGAATCTCGACAGCCAGGACATGGGGTCTCTCTTCTGTGGCGTGCGTGGCAGGAGGACTTCGCGGGCACGGTCGACTGCCCGTTTATACGATCAGCCATCAGGGAGGGCACACCCGTAGGCCCCAGGTCCCGTTCCTTATCCCGCGCATACCGCAGCTGGAGTACGCGGACGATCCGCTTCACTCCACCCTTGGACGGACCAGGCCCGATTCATAGGCGATGACGACGAGCTGGGCCCGGTCGCGGGCGCCGAGCTTGGCCATCGCACGGTTCACATGCGTTTTCACGGTCAGCGGGCTGACGGCGAGGCGGGTGGCGATCTCGTCGTTGGAGTGGCCACCGCCGACCAGCACGAGGACCTCGCGCTCCCGCACGGTGAGGGCCGCGAGCCGTTTCGAGTACGCCTCCGACTCCGGGCCGTCGTCCGAAGGACCGCCCTGCGCAAGGAACTTGGCGATGAGGCCCTTGGTCGCGACGGGCGAGAGCAGCGCCTCGCCGGCCGCGGCGATACGGATGGCGTTGAGTAGTTCGTCCGGTTCGGCGCCCTTGCCGAGGAAGCCGGAGGCGCCGGCCCGCAGCGACTGCACGACGTACTCGTCCACCTCGAAGGTGGTCAGCATGACGACCCGTACGTGGGACAGTCCGGGGTCCGCGCTGATCATGCGGGTCGCCGCGAGACCGTCCGTACCGGGCATCCGGATGTCCATCAGGACGACGTCGGCCTTCTCCGAGCGGGCGAGCGTGACCGCCTCGGCTCCGTCGGCGGCCTCCCCGACGACCAGCATGTCGGGCTCGGAGTCCACGAGGACCCGGAACGCGCTGCGCAGCAGGGTCTGGTCGTCGGCCAGCAGCACCCTGATCGTCATGTGTCCTCCCCCGTGCGGGCCTTGAAGGGCAGTATCGCCTGGACACGGAATCCGCCGCCGTAGCGGGGGCCCGCGCTGAGCGCCCCGCCGAGTGCGGTGACCCGCTCGCGCATGCCGAGCAGACCGTGGCCGCCGCCGTCCGTCTGGCCGTCGGACTCGCTGCCGTTGTCCAGCACCGTGACCTCCAGGGTCGGGCCGACACGGATCACGCTCACCTCGGCCTTGGCGTCCGGGCCCGCGTGCTTCTGCACATTGGTCAGCGCCTCCTGGATGATCCGGTACGCGGCGAGGTCGACGGCCGCGGGGGCCCGGTCGCCGTCGTCGGCGCGGGCGACCTCGACCGGGAGGCCCGCCTGTCGGAAGGTGGTCACCAACTCGTCGAGCACGTCGAGCCCCGGCGCGGGCTCGGTGGGCGCCTCCGGGTCGCCGGACTGGCGCAGCAGACCGACGGTGGCCCGCAGCTCGTTGAGGGCCGAGCGGCTGGCCTCGCGCACATGCGCGAGCGCCTCCTTGGCCTGGTCGGGACGCTTGTCCATGACATGCGCGGCGACGCCGGCCTGCACATTGACCAGGGCGATGTGGTGCGCGACCACGTCGTGGAGGTCGCGGGCGATCCGCAGCCGCTCCTCGGCGACCCGGCGGCGGGCCTCCTCCTCGCGGGTCCGCTCGGCGCGCTCGGCCCGTTCCCGTATGGCGTCGATGAAGGCCCGGCGGCTGCGCACGGCGTCACCGGCGGCTGCCGCCATGCCGGTCCAGGCGAAGATGCCGACGTTCTGCTGCGTGTACCAGGGCGTGGAGCCGAAGATCATGGCCGAGCCGGTGAGCACCGCCATGGTGAGCAGGCCGACCCGCCAGGTCGTGGGGCGGTCGGTGCGGGACGCGACGGTGTAGAGGGCGATCACGGCGCTCATCGCGACGGGGGCAGCGGGGTCCCCGAGGACGAGCTCGACGACGGACACCGCGGAGGTGAAGATCAGGACGCCCATGGAGTTGCGGCGGCGGAAGACCAGCGCGGCGGAGACCAGCACCATCAGCACCACGCTGCGCACCTCGGGGGTGCGTCCGCCGAACCTCGGCCCGTGCTCCCCGTTCGGGTCCGCGAACGAGCCGACGACCATGCACACCAGCACCGCGGCGGCCAGCGCTCCGTCGAACGCCAGCGGGTGCTCGCGGAGCCAGCGCTGGGTGCGGGCGAACCCGGTGGCGAGTGAGGTCACGTCGGGCAACGTTACGGCCCTCGGAGGCGGGCGGTGTACGCCCCGGTGGGGCGGAGGATCGCGATACGGGTGCGAGGTCGCGGGAGCGGGGGCGGGACGCAGGGGCGGCCCGGCGGGGCGAGGTCCGTCCGAGGCCCCGGCGGTGTCCGGCGCCGCAGCGGGCGAGCCGTCTTCCGGCACGGCAGCGGGGAGCCGCCAGGCTGAGAGCCGCGGGTCCGGTAATGGACGAGGCCAGCGGCCACAGGAGCGGCACGGCAGCGGCAGACCCAAAGGCCCCGGCGGTGTCCGGCGCCGCAGCGGGCGGGTCTTCCGGCCCGGCACGGCCCAGCAGCGGGCGGTTGGTCTTCCGGCCCGGCAGCGGGGAACCGCCAGGCTGAGAGCCGCAGGTCCGGTAATGGACGAGGCCAGCGGCCACAGGAGCGGCACGGCAGCGGCAGACCCAAAGGCCCCGGCGGTGTCCGGCGCCGCAGCGGGCGGGTCT
>NZ_JBEOSJ010000027.1:67883-110080 GCF_040302905.1 Streptomyces sp. NPDC096193
TTCCGGCCCGGCACGGCCCAGCAGCGGGCGGTTGGTCTTCCGGCACGGCAGCGGGGAGCCGCCAGGCTGAGAGCCGCAGGTCCGGTAATGGACGAGGCCGGCGGGACGCACGGGCGGCCCGGCGGGCGGCGACCGTCCGAAGGCCCCCGGCGATGTTCCGCAGCGGGCGGGCCGTCTTCCGGCACGGCAGCGGGGAGCCGCCAGGCTGAGAGCCGCAGGTCCGGTAATGGACGAGGCCAGCGGCACGACAGCGGCGGACCGAAGGCCCCGGCTGCGTTCCGGCGCCGCAGCGTGCAGCCCGGGCCACAGCGCCCCGGGCCGACGGGACGCGCACACGGCACTGCCCCGCGCCGGGGAACCGGGGCGGGGCAGTGACGCTGTCGGAGTGCGCGGGACCGGCCGGTGGCCGGGCCGTCGTCAGCCGGGGATCAGGCCGTCGTCGCGGAGCAGCTTCCGTACGTCATCGAGGGTCGCGTCGGGCGCCGGGAGAATCAGCTCGGACGGCTCCAGGGAGTCGTCCGGCAGAGGCTCGCCGAGCTCGCGGATTCTCTCCAGGAGCGCGTGGAGCGTGCGCCGGAAGCCGGGGCCGTCGCCGCTCTGTATCTCGGCGAGCAGTTCGTCGTCCAGCCTGTTGAGCTCGGCGAGGTGGCTCTCCGCCACGTTCACCTGGCCCTCCCCCATGATCCGTACGATCATGACGAGTCCCTACTGCTTGTCGAACTTCGGGGTGTTCTGCTGCGGAGCGGCGTCCTGCCGGCCGTCGCCGCCCTCGATGGCCTGCTGCGACGCGGAGGAGCCGCCGGCGAGCTCGGCCTTCATGCGCTGCAGCTCCAGCTCCACATCCGTACCACCGGAGATGCGGTCCAGCTCGGCGGCGATGTCGTCCTTCGCCATGCCGGTCGGGTCGTCGAGCGCGCCGGAGGCGAGGAGTTCGTCGATCGCGCCGGCCCGGGCCTGGAGCTGCGCGGTCTTGTCCTCGGCCCGCTGGATCGCCTGGCCGACGTCGCCCATCTCCTCGGAGATGCCGGAGAAGGCCTCGCCGATCCGGGTCTGTGCCTGGGCGGCCGTGTAGGTGGCCTTGATGGTCTCCTTCTTCGTACGGAAGGCGTCGACCTTGGCCTGCAGACGCTGGGCAGCGAGGGTGAGCTTCTCCTCCTCGCCCTGCAGCGTCTGGTGCTGCGTCTCCAGGTCCGTGACCTGCTGCTGGAGCGCGGCACGGCGGGAGAGCGCCTCGCGCGCCAGGTCCTCCCGGCCGAGCGCCAGCGCCTTGCGGCCCTGGTCCTCCAGCTTGGTGGACTGTCCCTGGAGCTGGTTCAGCTGCAGTTCCAGGCGCTTGCGGGAGGTCGCCACATCGGCGACTCCGCGGCGCACCTTCTGCAACAGCTCCAGTTGCTTCTGGTAGGAGTAATCGAGGGTCTCGCGCGGATCCTCGGCCCTGTCGAGGGCCTTGTTTGCCTTCGCGCGGAAGATCATCCCCATACGCTTCATGACACCGCTCATGGGCTTCGCGCGCCCCCTTCTGACGGACTAAAGCTCCAGCACTCCAACAGAACCCACAGTACGGGCCCTGCATCCATTACCGCACTGTTCAAGCGCGGATGCGCTCATCCCCAAGGACGACTGCTTCCCGGTCCGATCCGGCGCAAGGAGTAGGTGGCCATCAGGGAAACCTCGGGCAACGTCCGCTCTGTCCGGCTTGTCACCGGCTTCTGTCCCCTACAGACGCACGGCGTTGCGGGATCGTTCCCCACCGGCGTTGGGTCCATGCCCCGCACCCCGTACCCTTGGGCTTTGTGTTCCGTAGCCGTGCCAAGGAAGAGAAGGCCCCCACCGACAAGGTGACGGCGGACCTCTCCAAGCAGCCCCGCAGCCCCGAGGCCCCGAAGGGCCGCCCCACGCCCAAGCGCAGTGAGGCCCAGTCCCAGCGCCGCCGTGCCTCCACGGCGCCGGCCGACCGCAAGGAGGCCATGAAGCGCCAGCGGGAAGCCCGCCGCGCCGATATGGCCAAGCAACGCGAGGCCCTCGCGAGTGGTGACGAGCGGTATCTGCCTGTCCGTGACAAGGGGCCGGTGCGCCGCTTCGTCCGCGACTTCGTCGACTCCCGCTTCTGCATCGCCGAGTTCTTCCTGCCGCTCGCGGTGGTCATCCTGGTGCTCAGCATGGTCCGCGTGGGCCAGCTCCAGAACATCTCGCTGCTGCTCTGGCTCGGCGTGATCGTGCTGATCATCATCGACTCGATCGGCCTGGTGTTCCGACTCCGCAAGCAGCTCGCCGAGCGCTTCCCGGACGAGCCCAGGCGCGGCGCCGTCGCGTACGGCCTGATGCGGACGCTCCAGATGCGCCGGCTGCGTCTGCCCAAGCCTCAGGTCAAGCGCGGAGAGCGGCCCTGAGCACGGTCGGTTTCGAGGGAGGGGCGACCGCCTGGCTGAACGGCCTCGGCGGTCTGCGGAACATCGTGCGGCAGGAACTGGTCGCACGGCAGCTGGACGAGCAGATAGCCGGCCGTTTCCCGGTGGGACAGCGGCTGCGGATCCTCGACGTCGGCATGGGCCAGGGCACCCAGGCCCTGCGTCTCGCGCGGGCCGGGCACTCGGTGACCGGTCTGGAGTCCGACGCCGAGATGATCGCCATCGCACGGCAGTCGCTCGCTACCGAGCCCGAGGGCATCCGTGAGCGGTTCCGTCTGATCGAGGGCGACGGCCGCGAGACCGGGGCGCATTTCCTGCCCGGCGCCTTCGACGTGGTGCTCTGCCACGGGGTGCTGATGTACGTGCAGGAGCCCGACGCGATGCTCGCGGGGCTCGCCCGGGTGCTGGCACCCGGCGGACTGCTCTCCCTGCTGGTGCGCAACGCCGACGCGCTGGCCATGCGCCCGGGGCTGGCGGGAGACTTTCCGGCCGCGCTGGCCGCCTTCGGCTCGGACACCTACACCAACCGGCTGGGGCTGCCCGGACGGGCCGACCGGCTCGACGCGCTTACCGCGACGCTGGCCGGGATCGCGGCGCCGCTGCACGCCTGGTACGGCGTGCGGGTCTTCACCGACGGCGCGGACAACGACGCGGAACTGCCGGCCGCCGAGGACCTGGAGCGGCTGCTGGCCGCGGAGGACCGGGCCGGGCGGACCGAACCGTACAAGCGGGTCGCGGCGCTGCTGCACCTGTGCGGCGTACGCGGCTGAGCGGCTGACCGGCTGAGGGACGGCGGCGGTGCGGTCAAGCGACCGCGCCGTGCGGCCGGGAGACCGCGAGGCCTCGCCCCGCCCCACCCGCGGCCCGACACCGCCGAGCCGCACACCCCCGCGCCCCGGCCCGACACCGCCGAGCCGCACGCGCACACCCACGCCGCCCCGCCCCACCCGCGGCCCGACACCGCCGCCCGGTCCCGCGACGCGCGTCAGCCGGTGTCAGGCGCGGGCCACAGCTCAGGTCCGGAGGCCGTTTTCGCGTCCCCCCTCCCGTGACCACCGCAGAGACCACCGGCCCCATGACCGGTAAGCCCGCCCGGAGTTCGGCCGGAACGTCCGGCGACAAGCCCCCCGTGAAGCTTCCCGCCCGCCAGACCTGGCGGGCGCTGTACACCCACTTCCGCCCGCACCGCTGGACCGTCGCGCTCGGGGCGTCGTTCGCGCTCGTCGGCACGGTCAGCGGGCTGGCCCAGCCGCTCGCGGCCAAGACACTGGTCGACCGGCTCGGCGAGGACGAGTCCATCACCGCGATCCTGTTGCTGCTCACCGCCCTGGTGGTCGTCGGCACCGCGATCGAGGCGGTCGGCGCGTACATCCTGGAACGCACCGCCGAGTCCGTGGTGCTGGCCGCCCGCCGCACCCTGATCTGGCGGCTGCTGCGGCTGAGGCTCCCGGAGGTGGAGCGCACGCAGCCCGGCGATCTGATGTCCCGGGTCACCTCGGACACCACCCTGCTGCGCGCCGTGACCACGCAGTCGATCGTCTCGGCGGCGACCGGCGGACTCGCCTTCGTCGCCACGATCGTGATGATGGGCGTGATGGACGCGGTGCTGCTCGGCGTCACCCTCGGGGTCATCGTGCTGATCGGCGGCTGCGTGGCCCTGGTGATGCCGAAGATCGCGCAGGCGACACGGCGTTCGCAGGAAGCGGTCGGCGAGATCTCGACCGTGCTGGAGCGAGCCTTCGGGGCCTTTCGCACACTGAAGGCCTCCGGCGCCGAGGAGCGCGAGACGGAGATCGTGGCGAAGGCGGCGCGAGAGGCGTGGCGGCACGGCATCCGGTCCGCGAAGTGGCAGTCGGTGGCGTGGTCGTCGGTGGGTCTCGCGGTGCAGGTGTCGTTCCTCGCGGTGCTCGGCATCGGCGGGGCGCGGGTCGCCTCGGGCGCGATCTCGGTGTCGACGCTGGTGGCGTTCCTGCTGTTCCTCTTCTATCTGATCGACCCGGTGTCCCGGCTGGTGGAGGCGGCCTCCCAGTACCAGGTGGGATCGGCGGCCATCGCGAGGATCGTGGAGGCGGAGCGGCTGGAGACGGAGGAGCTGGGGAAGGCGCCGGGGGCCTCGGCCCCCGCTCCCACGGGCCCGGCGACCGTCGTCTTCGAGGATGTGACCTTCCGGTACCGCGACGAGCTCCCCCACGTCCATCACGGCGTCTCCTTCGCCGTGCCGGGCGCGGGCATGACCGCGTTCGTCGGCCCGTCGGGCGCCGGGAAGACGACCGTCTTCGGCCTGATCGAGCGGTTCTACGAGCCGACCGGCGGCCGCGTCCTCCTCGACGGACGGGATGTACGGGACTGGCCGCTGACGGAGCTGCGCGCCTCGATCGGCTATGTCGAGCAGGACGCCCCGGTGCTGGCCGGGACACTGCGGGAGAACCTGGTCTTCGCGGCGCCCGACGCCACCGAGGAGCAGATCCAGGAGGTGCTCGTACGGGCCCGGCTGGACACGCTCGTACGGCGGCTTCCCGACGGGCTGGAGACGCTCGTCGGCCACCGCGGCTCCCAGCTGTCGGGCGGCGAGCGGCAGCGGGTGGCGATCGCGCGTGCCCTGCTGCGCCGGCCGCGGCTGCTTCTCCTCGACGAGGCGACCTCGCAACTGGACGCGGTCAACGAGATGGCGCTGCGGGACGTGGTCACCGAGGTGTCCCGCGAGGTCACGGTGCTGGTGGTGGCCCACCGGCTGTCCACCGTGACGCTGGCGGACCGGATCGTGGTGATGGACGCCGGCAGAGTACGGGCGGTGGGCACGCACGCTGAGCTCGTGGCGGGCGATCCGCTGTACGGCGAACTGGCCGCGACCCAGTTCCTGGCGTCGGCTCCCGGAGCCCCCTGATCGGCGGCGTACAGCGAGCCGCCCGTAGCGGCAAAAGGGATACTCCGGACATGGATGTCTCTCCTCGCCGTCCCCGGCCCGCGCGCCGGCTGATGTTCCTGCTGACCGTCGTCGTGTGTGCGGCGGCGGCCGGCGGCTGTATGGCCGCGTCGTCCTCGGAGCCGGAGACCACCACGCGTGCGATCAAGCAACGGGACGGGAGCGACCTGCAGAGCGACTACCAGTCGGTGATCAAGGATTCACTGCCGTCGGTCGTTCAGATCCAGGCGGGAGACAGCCTGGGCTCCGGCATCGTGTACGACACCAAGGGCCATGTGGTCACCAACGCCCATGTGGTGGGCGACGCGAAGTCGCTTCGGGTCACCATCGCGACGGGCGAGCAGGCGCTGGCGGCGAAGCTCGTCTCGTCCTATCCGCAGCAGGACCTGGCCGTGATCAAGCTGGACCCGGTGCCGGAGGGCCTGAAGCCGGCCACGTTCGGCGACTCGTCCAAGGTGGAGGTCGGTCACATCGTGCTGGCCATGGGCTCGCCGCTCGGTCTGTCGAGCAGTGTCACCCAGGGCATCGTCTCGGCGGTCGGGCGCACGGTCAGCGAGAGCGGTGCGGACGGGGGCACGGTCGCGACGCTCGCCAACATGGTGCAGACGTCGGCGGCGATCAACCCGGGCAACAGTGGGGGCGCGCTGGTAAACCTGGACAGCGAGGTGATCGGCATCCCGACGCTGGCGGCCGTCGACCCGCAGCTGGGCGAGGGGGCGGCCCCGGGCATCGGTTTCGCGATCCCCGCCTCCATGGTGAAGACGGTCGCGGACCAGATCATCGCCGGCGGCAGGGTGACCGACTCCGGCCGCGCGGCGCTGGGCATCACGGCCCGGACGGTGCTCGACGACAACTACGAGCCCTCGGGCGCGGCGGTGGTGGAGCTCACGAAAGGCGGAGCCGCGCAGCAGGCGGGCCTGCGCGTCGGGGACATCATCACCAAGGTGGGCTCGACCGAGATCACGACGGTGACATCCCTGGCCGAGGCGCTGGCCCCGATGAAGCCGGGCGACAAGGTGGTGGTGGGGTACCTGCGGGACGGTGACTCCCGCACGGCACCGGTCACGCTGGGGGAGGTCTAGGTCCCACCACGGGCGCCCCCCGCGGTGCGGGAGGCGCCCTCGGCGGCATCAGGGCCGCCGGCGGTCAGTCGTTCGCGTGGAGGCTCATCGGCCCGTAGATCTTGGTGGTGTCCTCCGAGAGCACCACTTGGTCCGCGCCGCCGTCCCGGAGTTCCTTCCAGTACTCACCGATCCACGACTCCGCGTCCCCCTGCGTCGTGAACTCCTCCGGCTGCACCGCCGGCTGGACCTCCGTCCCGTCGGACTTCTCGAACCGCCACGTCCACGCCATGTCCGCCTCCCAGGGCACATCAGTGATCTCTATCCTGCCCGCAGCGTAGCCGGGCGCGCACGCCCCGCGGTGACGCGGGAGGATCGGATGCGTGGAACTGACTCTGCTCGGCACCGGCGCGCCCGCCGGACTCCCCCGGCCCGACTGCCCGTGCGCCGCGTGCGCCACCGCGCGCGGGTCTCGCGCGCGGGCCGCCACCGCGCTGCTCGTGGACGGGGCCCTGCTGCTCGACCTCACCCCGGGCGCCGCGCTCGCCGCCGCGCGGGCGGGGCATTCGCTCGTCGGCGTACGGCAGGTGCTGCTCACGCACCCCCACGACGGGCCGGCCGTCGACCTGCCCGCCGGGCTGCCCACGGCCGGGCGGGTTCCCGACGGCCGGGAGCTGACGTTGATCAGCGGGCACCGGGTGCGTGCCGTGCCGATGGACCACCCCGGCACGGGGTACGAGGTGACCTCGCCCGAGGGCGAACGCCTGCTGTATCTGCCGCCCTCCGGCGGGCCCGCCGGACTCGCCGAGGGACTCGCCGCGTACGAGATGGTCGTCGCCGATGTCGTCGGGCGCCCCGACGCCATCGCCCGGCTGCGCGCCTCCGGGGCGATCGGCGCGACGACCGACGTCATCGCGGTCCACATCGACCACGACGTGCCCGGCGGTCCCGAACTGGACCGCCGGCTCGCCGCCGCGGGCACCCGTACCGTGCCCGACGGGACGACGCTGATCGTCGGCGAGTACCACGCGGTGCCGGACCTGCCCCGCCGCACGCTGGTGACCGGCGGTGCGCGCTCGGGGAAGTCGGTCGAGGCCGAGCGCAGGCTGGAGACGTTCCCGGACGTGGTGTACGTGGCGACGGGCGGGACCCGCGAGGGGGACACGGAGTGGGCGTCGAGAGTCGCCCTGCACCGGGACCGCCGCCCGGGAGCCTGGCGTACGGCGGAGACCTGCGAACTGGCGCCCCTGCTGAGGGAGGAGGGTCCGCCGCTGCTGATCGACTGTCTGTCGCTCTGGCTGACCGACGCGATGGACCGGGTCGGCGCGTGGGACGACGAGACCTGGCGGGACGGCGGTGAGCGGGCGCTCGGCGAACGGGTCGCCGAACTCATCGCCGCCGTACGGGAAACGCCCCGGACCGTCGTGGCGGTGACGAACGAGGTGGGCTCCGGTGTCGTCCCCGCCACCCCGGCCGGCCGCCGGTTCCGCGACGAACTGGGTCGTCTCAACGCCGCCTTCGCCGCCGAGTGCGAACATCTGCTGCTCGTCGTCGCAGGCCAGGCCCTGGTGCTCCGCAGCTGACGCCCGCGCACGGGAGACCTGCCGGACCGGAACCGGCGGGGGCCCCGGAACCGAACCGGTGGGGGCCCCGGCCCGCCGCCGACGCGGCGCCGGGGGTCTGTACTGTTCGGCGAATGAGCAGGCTGAATCTCGATGACTTCTCCGACCTGGTCGAGCGACCCGACAGCGGCATGCGGCGCGAGGCCGAGGAACGCAGGGAGCGGCTGATCGTCCCGCCCGGCGCTCTGGGCCGGCTCGACGAGCTGGGCGAGTGGCTCTCCGCGGCGCAGGGCTCCGTCCCGGTCAAGGCCGTCGCGCAGCCGCGCGTGGTGCTGTTCGCGGGTGATCACGGGGTCGCCGAACTGGGCGTCTCCGGACGGGAGTCCGGGTCGGCGCACCGGCTGGTGCGTGCCGTGCTGGACGGCGCGAGCCCGGTCGCGGTGCTGGCACGCGGGGCCGGGGTCCCGGTGCGGATCGTGGACGCGGGCCTGGACTGCGACCCGGAGCTGCTGCCCGAGGACGTCGTACGCCACCGGGTGCGGCGCGGCAGCGGGCGTATCGACGTCGAGGACGCGCTGACGGCGGAGGAGGCCGAGCAGGCCGTCCGGCTGGGCATGGCGATCGCCGACGAGGAGGCCGACTCCGGCACCGATCTGGTGGTGCTGGGCGATCTGAGCGTCGGCGGCACCACACCCGCCGCGACGCTGATCGCCGCGCTGTGCGGCACGGACGCCTCCGTGGTCACCGGCCGGGGCGGCGCGGGGATCGACGATCTGGCCTGGATGCGCAAGTGTGCGGCGGTCCGTGACGCGCTGCGGCGCGCCCGGCCGGTGCTCGGCGACCAGGTGGAGCTGCTGGCGGCGGTGGGCGGTGCGGATCTGGCCGCGACCACCGGGTTCCTGCTGCAGAGCGCGGTGCGCCGGATGCCGGTGATCCTCGACGGCGTCGTGTCGGCGGCCTGTGCGCTGGTGGGTCAGCGCGCGGCGTTCCGCGCCCCGGACTGGTGGCTCGCCGGCCAGGTGAGCGGTGAACCGGCACAGAGCAAGGCGCTGGACCGGATGGCTCTCACCCCGCTGCTCGACCAGGGCGTCACGGTGGGGGAAGGAACCGGGGCACTGCTCGCACTCCCCCTCGTCCGGGCCGCTGCCGCGCTCGCGGCCGAACTGCCCGAGCGTACGGAGCCGGTGGGGAGCGACACGGACTGACGCGTCGGTACGGCTGCCCCGGCCGGGCGGCCGCACCTCGCCCACCATGACCCGCGATGCCCCATATCATCGCGTTTCATGGGAGAGGTCCGTTTGTCCGAGGTTCGTTTGTCCGGCGACGAGGCGAACCGCAGTACGAGCCGGGGCACCGACCGCTCCCGGCGGAGCGCGTCGTTCGCGGTCTGGTACCTGCGGGCGGTGGCCTTCGTCAATGTGCTGGGCGCCGTCTGGGTCTCGCTCGGGCAGGACGTCCGCCGGCACAACGTCGACGACTACTTCACGCCCTATCTGCTGACCGCGGGCTTCGCGTCCGGCGCGTTCACGCTGTTCCTGGCGGTCACCATGCGCCGCCGCAAGCGGGCCTCGTGGATTCTCAACCTCGCCCTGGCGGGCTCCTTCCTGCTGCTCCTCGCGATGGCCGTCGCCGTCGACGCGGGCATCCGGCAACATGCGCAGAACTGGGTCTCGCTCGCCCTCACGGCCGGCTTCGTCCTCGCGCTGCTGCTCGGCCGCAGGGAGTTCTACGCGAAGGGCGACCGCACCAACCCGCGTCTCGCCGCGGCCGTCGCGGCCGGCGGGCTCCTCGCCACCTCGCTGCTGGCGGCCGCCCTCGTCACCGTCACCAACACCGCGGGCGGCGGGTCCACCTTCCCGGAGCGCTGGCGCTACGGCACCATGCGGCTGGTCTCGCTGGCCGCCGACGACGCCCGGTTCCCGGAGATCGCCACGCCCGGCTGGGTCGACGTCACCGTCAACGTACTGTCCACGCTGCTGCTGCTCGCCGTGCTGTACGCGGCGTTCCGCTCCCGCCGTGCCGTCGACCCGCTGACCGCAGAGGACGAGGAACGGCTGCGCGCCCTGCTGGAGCGCCACGGCGACCGGGACTCGCTGGGCTACTTCTCCCTGCGCCGCGAGAAGAGCGTGGTCTGGTCCCCCACCGGGAAGGCGGCCGTCGCCTACCGGGTCGTCGGCGGGGTCTCCCTCGCGTCCGGCGACCCGATCGGGGACCCGGAGGCCTGGCCGGGCGCGATCGCCCCCTGGCTCGCCGAGGCACGTGAACACGGCTGGATCCCGGCCGTGATGGGGGCGAGCGAGGAGGCCGGGACCATCTACGCCCGGCATGGCCTGGACGCCCTGGAGCTCGGCGACGAGGCGATCGTGGAGACCGCCGACTTTACCCTCGACGGCCGCGCGATGCGGACGGTCCGCCAGGCGTACAACCGGGTCGGGCGCGCCGGGTACTCCGTGCGGATCCGCCGCCACGAGGAGATCCCCGCCGAGGAGATGGACATCCTGCTCGCCCGCGCGGACGACTGGCGCGACGGCGCCACCGAACGGGGCTTCTCGATGGCGCTCGGCCGGCTCGGCGACGCGGGGGACGGGCGGTGCGTGATGCTCGAATGCACCGACGGCCGGGGCGAGTTGCGCGCGGTCCTCAGCTTCGTGCCGTGGGGCCCGAAGGGACTCTCCCTCGATCTGATGCGGCGCGACCGGGACTGCGAGAACGGCCTGATGGAGTTCATGGTCATCGAACTCCTCCGATGTGCGGGCGACATCGGGATCACCCAGGTCTCGCTGAACTTCGCGATGTTCCGGTCCGTCTTCGAGCGCGGCGCGAAGCTCGGCGCGGGACCGGTGCTGCGCCTGTGGCGCTCGCTGCTGAGTTTCTTCTCCCGCTGGTGGCAGATCGAGTCGCTGTACCGGGCGAACGCCAAGTACCGGCCCATCTGGGAACCGCGCTTCCTGCTCTTCGAGAAGAGCGCCGACCTCCTGCGCATCGGCATCGCCGCGGCCCGCGCCGAAGGCTTTCTGGAGGTACCCGGGCTGCCCCGGTGGATGCCCCGCAGCCATCTCGGAACCGGGCGTTGAGGGCGGTCCGGGCGTTCGCACGCCGCGAGTGGGGGCCGCTGTACGCGACGGTCCGGGCTGCGCTCGTCACCCGGAAGTGGCGGGCGGTCGCGCTGACCCTGGGGGCGGCGTGCCTCACGGCGGTCCTCCATCTGGCGCAGCAGCACTCCTGGGGCTACGGCCCGGTCCGCACGATCGGTTTCGTCCGGGCGGAGGACCCTCTGTGGGTGGCGCTGCTGCGAACTCCCCTGTCGTTGTTCGTGCCCGCGCCGGACCTTCCGGTGTGGGGCGCGCTCGGCCAGATCCTCCTGGTCTTCGGGGCGGCGGAGATCTGTCTGGGCCGGCGGCGGACGCTGGTCGTCGCATACGTCTCCACCCTGGCCGGTACCACGTACGCGCGCATCGGCACCGCGCTCGGACCCGATCACATCCTCGGGCTGCCCGCCTCCGACGCCGAGGTCGTCGACACCGGCCCCTCGGCCGCGGTCGTCGGGCTCGCGGTCGTCGTCTGTCTACGTTACGGGGCCCGGTTCACAGCGGCTCTGGTGGTCCTCGTGATGGTCGCCGAGGTGCTGGTCGAGAACAATCTCGCGGGCAAGGAGCATCTGGCCGCGATCGCCGTCGTCCTGGTGCTGTGCGCGCTCTCGGCACTGCGCCGGCGGCGGGCCCGTCAGCGCTCGGTGATGGCGGGCCGGTCGGGAGCGCCGCCGATGAGGTCCTGAAACTTCCGGCGGGGCCGGTCCCAGCGGCGGTCGTGGCGGAACGAGCGCAGTGTGGCCTTGGCGCGCGCCTTCGGCCGCTTACGGTAGAAGCGGCGGGCCCACGGCGAGGCGGGTCTCGCCAGACGGATCGCGCCGAAGAGGGCCACGAACGGCACCAGGACACTGATGACGGCCATCCGCGCCTTGCCCTTGAACAGGGTGATGAGGACCAGCCCGAAGTTGATCACCAGCGTGGTGATCAGCGACAGCCGGTCCTGGCGTTCGTCGGCGCTCACGTCGTTGACGCCGAGCGGTGAGAAACCGCTGAGGATCAGTACGGCCAGGGACGCGACGAGGACGACCACTTCCACGCTCTGGCGGCCCTGCTCGCTCCAGTACACGTCGTCGAGGTGGAGGATCAGCGCGAACTCGTCGAGCACCAGCCCCGCGCCCATGCCGAAGACGACCGCCCAGATGTAGGCGCCCGGACCGTACCGGCTGCTGCCGACGGCGCCGAAGCCGCCGATCACCATGAGGACGACGCCGGGCACCACATGGTGGATGTGCATGCCGCCCGGCCGGACGTTGCGGAACGGCCCCTTCCCCGCCCTGATCATCCGCGTGACCATCCGGGTGATCAGAAAGGTCAGGATGAAGGAGGCCAGGGCGAGGAACATGGGCAGCTTCCCCGGCTCGACGATGTTGCGGTAAAACCAGTGACCCATGCCACCCGCTCCCGATTTGTGCGATATGCGCAATTTACCGTCTGTCGGGCCGGGCTACCCTTCGCCGGTGAACGATCTGGCCGGCCCGCGCTTCGCCCTCGGCACCCTGACCGTGTTCCCGGTGCGCGTCACCCGCTGGGACCGGGAAGCCGCCCGCGCCGGGATGCTCTGGGCACCGGGGGCGGGCCTCGCCGTGGGCCTGTCCGCCGCTGCGGCCGGCGGGCTGCTGTCCCTGCTCGGCTCGGGGCCGCTGCTCGCCGCGGTCGCCACCGTCGCCGTCCCCGCGGTCCTCACCCGCGGACTGCATCTGGACGGGCTGGCCGACACCGCGGACGGCCTCGGCAGCGGCAAACCGGCGGACGACGCGCTGCGCATCATGAAGCAGTCCGACATCGGGCCGTTCGGGGTCATCACGCTGCTGTTCGTCCTGCTGGCACAGGTCGCCGCCGTGTCCGCGCTGTACGGCGAGGGCTGGGCGTACGGCGCGCTCGGCGCGGCCGTGTCCGCCGTCACCGCCCGTCTCGCCCTCACCCTCGCCGCCCGCACCGGCGTACCGGCGGCCCGCCCCGGGGGCCTGGGCGCGGCGGTCGCCGGGGTGGTGCCCGTACGCGGCGCGCTGGCTCTGGCGGCGGTGGTCACCGCGGTGTGCGCGGCGGTGGGTGCGGTGTTCGGCGCGACGGGAGCGCTGCGTCACGCGCTCGGCGTCCTGGCCGGGCTCGCGGGCGCCGAGCTGCTGCTGCGTCACTGCGTGCGCCGGTTCGGCGGGGTGACGGGTGATGTGTTCGGGGCGCTCGCGGAGACGGCGGCGACGGTGACGCTGGTCGTGCTGGTGCTCGGCTGACGCGGCCGGGCACCACGGTCTCACCGGATTCGGCGGGGGCGGGCCGGGCACCACGGCTCAGCGGGCGCGGGTCTCAGCAGGCGCGGCGCCAGACGCCCAGTTCGTACTTCTTCAGCATGGAGCTGAGCCTCAGCCGTCGTGCGTCCGGGCAGAAGTCACGGGTCGGCAGTTCGTACTCGACGTGGAAGACCGCCTTGCCCGCCCGTACGAACGGGGTCAGCAGGTCGCACTCGTCGTGCTCCGCGCACTGTTCGTTGACCGCGAAGTCGAAGTCCCCCACCAGTTCGGGGATCTGGTCGAGGTCGTTCTTCAGGCCGACGGCGAGTCCGCGGTCGTGGGCGAGACGGGCGATCAGACGGTTGTAGCGCAGCTGGTCGGTTGCGGTGAGGGGGAAGCCGGTGGCGTTGGCGTACGCGTCCATGTTGTCCGGCTCGACCGCGTCGAAGCCCTTCTCCCTGCACATGTCGATGCGTTCGGCCATCAGGGGTCCGAGGACGTCCGTACGGCGGATGTCGAGCCAGCGCTCACCCTCCCAGCCGTTGCCGCGGCCGAGTACGGACTTCGGGAATCGGCCGGCGTCGGGGCGGAAGTCCTCCCAGGCGCCGGTCGAGAGGTAGCAGATGACCTTCCGGCCGCGGCGGTGCAGGTCGGCGACCGTGGAGCGAGGGTGGTCGAAGCCGTCGATGTCGTACACCGGTACGTCCACGGCCGGGTCGAGCCGTCCGCTGAGCTGCCACTGCCAGGCGAGTCCCGGCTCCGGCCGCCAGTGCCCGCCGGAGGGGCGGTCGTCCGGGGTGTCCGGGGAGCTGGTGCAGCCGGCCAGGACGAGCAGCAGCATCAGGACGACCAGGGGAGCGCGTCTCACCGGGCCGGCTCCAGCGCGTACGGAAGGGTCCCCCAGGGGTGGGCGCCCGTGCCGGGGACGACGCAGTGCACCGCCGCGCCCGCGCGGGCCCCTGGCGGCGCGCCGTACACCAGATGGCAGAAGCGCTCGGGCGGGTGGCCCTCCGTCCAGGCCGGGACGTCGAGGGCGCGGTAGGCGTCCCACGGGCCTTCGAAGGTGACGAGGAGATCGGCGAGCGCGGCGTAGCCCGGGTCGGGGTGCACGCCGTGGTTGAGGGCGAGGGAGGCCGAGCCCGCCGCGCGGGCGGCCACGGCCAGGCGACGGTAGTGGGGCAACGCGCCCGGGTCCGCGGACACCTGGTCGAGGAACGCGCCGTCGGCGCCGTACCAGTCACGGTGGCGCAGCAGGTCCCGGACGACCTCGGCGTGCGGGCGGCGGGCGTAGTCGGTGTCGGCGTAACCGAGGACCCGCACCCCTGCCTCCCGCAGCCGCAGCGCGGCGGAGGCGAAGGCCGCGTCGGGCGCGTCGCCGGGCCCGCACGCCGGGTTGAGCACCACGCCGTACAGCCGCGGCGCCGCGGCGACCAAGGCGTCCCAGGCGCCGGGCTGTTCGGCGGGATGCTCGTAGTACGGCACCAGCAGCGTCTTCACAGCACCTCGTCCCTCATACGCGGTGGGCGGTCGCCCGCCCCAGCAGAACACAGACCAGCCCGGCCAGGAGCGCCGCCGTGCCACCGGCGACACCGAGGCCCACGACCTGCGGGCTGCCGAGGCCGGCGAGGAGCGCGACCGTCTGGGCCGCGGCGGCAGCGCAGCACACCGCGGCCGCCGCGACGACGGCCCCGAACGACTGCATCAGCAGCCCCGTCCACAGCACGGTGCCGATGAGCAGCAGGGTGCTGAGGCGGGCGCCGGACAGCGCCGGTGCGTCGGGCCACAGCAGGGTCACGACGAGGGCGAGGACGAACAGCACGGCCAGGAACGCGGCGAGGCACTCGGCGAGGACGGCCGCTGCGCGCCGCCGGAAGGCGTGCGCCGTGGTGCTGGCGCGCAGTCCGGCGACGGCCCGGCCGCGGAAGCGGTGCAGAAGCCATTCGGCCGGCCCCATGCTGAGGGTCAGCGCGACGGCGGAGGGTGCGGCGACGACGGCGCCGGGGCCCTCGGCGAGGACGTCCCCGAGCGCGGTGTACAGGACGAGCACTCCGGTTCCGAGCCCGAAGAGTCCGTACGGCACGGACGCGCCGAGGCGCGGTCCGACGGGCCGCGCGGGCCGCTCGACGGCCCGTCGCACGGGCGCGGGCAAGGCCGCTCCGGCGCCGGGCATGACGAGGACGTCGGCACCCGGACCGGTGTTCCCGGCCACCGGCCCGGCGGCACCAACGGTGGTCCGGGCGCGCGCCGCCCGCCACCACGGCCCGGGGTCGCCGCCACGGGCCCCCGGTCGCGGGCGGCGCAGCCGCGGCACGCCGGTCCACGTACGCGGGCCGCCCCCGCGGGAAGCCGGTGTACGCGGTGTGCGGGCCACGGCGACGGCCGCCAGACAGATCGCCGCCGCCAGGGAACACAGCAGCAGCGCGGTACGCAGTACGACCGGCAGGTCCGCACGCATCGCCCACACCGCACCCGCGGTCATCGGCGACAGCGCGTACAGCAGGGCCCGTTCACGGCCGAGGACCAGCAGCACCGTCGCCGCCGACAGATACAGCGCCTGCGCGGCGGCGAAGGCCGCCGCCTGCCACTGGCCCGGCGACGCCGTCGCCACCGCCGCGCCCAGCAGCGCTCCCGCCGGGGCACCGAGCATCAGGGACCGTGCGGCCGCGCCCCGGTCCCCGAGACCGAGCCAGGAGTAGGCCCGGTGCGAGAGCGCCTGGTTCCACACCCAGCCGGTCAGCGCACCGGCCAGCAGCGGTGCCAGGCTCGCTCCCCGCAGCAGCGGCGCGCCCAGGACGTAGGCAAGGCCCGGCAGCGCGAAGACCAGACCGCGCAGCAGACAGCCGAGCAGGCCCGCGTACCAGACGCCGGCCGCTTCCCGGGGAGGTTCGGGGAAGCTGCGCGGCACCCGGTCGTAGAGCTCCTCGGCGATCGCGAAGGAGTCCGGACGGCCGTAGGTGAGGCGGATGTGATCATCCGTCATGCCGTCGGACTCGAGGACGGCGGCGATCTCGTCCGGGTGCACGGCCCCGGCGATGACCTCCGCGAACCGTTCGGCCAGGTCGTCGAGCGGGTCCGCCGCGCGCGGGCCCTGCCTGCGGGGCAGCGGCAGCGGCAGTGTGTCGGTGTGCCGGCCGGGCCCCTGCCACAGCGGCCCGCTCATCCGAGGGCCCGCCGGGCGCCGACCGGTTCGGGGACAGCCGACTGTTCGCCCGCTCCTGCCAGCTCGCGGTAGATACGGCGGAAGCCGTCCACCGAGCGGCGCAGCGTGAACCGGTCGACGACCCGCTGGCGCGCCTGCCGTCCGAGCTCGGCGCGCCGTGCCGCGTCGCGCAGCAGCCCGAGCGTCGCGTCCGCCATCACCGCGGGCTCGCGCGGCGGTACGACGATCCCGGTGTCCCCGACGGCCTCCCGCACCCCGCCGACGTCCGTCGACACCGTGGCGCGCCCGCACGACATCGCCTCGATGAGCGAGAAGGGGAACCCTTCACTGATGCTGGAAAGCAAAACGACGCTGCCGGCCGCGTAGGCGCGGGCCACATCGGTGACCCGGCCCTCCCAGGAGATGCCGTCCACGACGCCCAGTTCGGCGGCGAGCTTCTCCAGCCGGGTGCGGTACGCCTCACCGCCCGCGGGCACGCCGCCGAACAACCGCAGCCGTACGTCCGGGAGTTCTGCGCGCACCATGGCGTAGGCCCGGATGAGCGTCTCCAGGTCCTTGATGGGGTCGATCCGCCCGGCCCAGGAGATGGTGGGCACCTCGGGCTCGGGGCCGCCCTGCGGAAAGGCGTGCGGGTCGACGCCGTTGTAGACGGTGCGGATGCGGTCCGCGGGCGCACCGCCCCGCTCCTCCCACCGCCGGTTGTACTGGTTGCACGGGGTGATCAGGTCCGCCCGCCGGTACCCGAGGGTGTTGAGCTCCCGGTAGAAGCCGAGCATCAGGGCCTTCACGGGGGCGCGTTGGGCCTGGACGCGGTAGCCGAGGTAGCGCTCGCGCAGATAGATGCCGTGCTCGGTGAGCAGGAACGGCACCCCCTCGTACCGCTGGGCGGCCAGCGCCGGCAGGGTGGCCAGGCCCGCGCTGACCGCGTGCGCGACACAGTCGCCGGGTATCCGGACCGAGAGCGGCCGCAGCGCGTGTTCCAGCAGGTCGGTGGCGGTCAGGGCGTCGTGCACGGTCGGCCGGGCCGCGGATATCTCCAGATGCGGCATGGTCCAGATCCACATCAGCGAGCGCAGGGCGGACTCCGAACGCAGGGCGGCCGAGAGCCGGCCCGCCCGGGCGTACGCGGTCAGCTCGTCGAGGCTCTCGCCGAGGTCGCAGCCCGCGGAGGGGTCGAGCACCGAGAGCAGAAAGCGTTCGTGGACATCGGTGAAACGGCGGCGGTCGCGGCCGATGAGCCGCCGTCCGCGGGGCAGCGGCCCCCACAGCGGGAAGGCCGAGTGCCGGTAGACATTGGGCGGCAGTTCCCAGGTGACCGGCTCACGGCCGGTGCCGGTGAGGGCGACGACCCGGAAGTCGACCTCGGGCATGCCGCGCACGAGCTGGTCGCACCAGGTGGACACACCCCCGTGCACGTGCGGATAGGTTCCTTCGGTGAGCATGGTGACATGTCGGCCGCGGCTCGGCATGCGTGTGTCCCCCCAGTACTGCGGTCGTTCGGGTGTGGCCGTGGTCCTGCGTCGGGCGGCCGCCGGTCGGTCCGGGCGGCCGCCCGTGGTGGATGGCTCGCGGATCAGACGGTCGGCAGCTTCAGCGTGACGCCCGACTGGAGCGCCTCGGGCGCGGTCCAGGCGGAGCGCGTCCCCGCGTACGCGGCGCCGAACACTCCTGTCCCCAGCAGGAGTTGCTTGCGCGTGCCCTCGGGCGCGGTGATCGGCGCGGTCACCCCGGACGGCGCCTTGACGGTCACGGTGTCCCCGATGCGGTACGCGGTGACCTTTCCGTCGGCGACGGCCTTGTCCCAGGCGGCCCGGCGTGTCAGCTCCACGCCGACGTCGCGCTGACGCGGGTTCACCAGCGGGGCGTTGTCCGCGTACAGGGCGCGGTAGTCGGTGAGGATCTTGTCGATGACCGGGTACAGCAGGCGCTCCTCGGCCAGGTTCGACTGGTGGACGTAGTGCGGCCGCGGGTCGCCGGCGACGACATGGCCGAGTGCGATGCGCGCCTCCTGCGGCACGATGTGGTCCGCGTAGCCGGTCGCCGTGTCCAGCGGGTCGGCCAGGCAGGTGGAGGCGGGGTTGGTCTCGCAGACGCCGCTGCCGCCGTCGGCCTTCGATGCGTAGATCCAGTTGTACTCGTCGGCCATCTCGGCGGCCGTGCCGACGTTGTAGTACACGTTCATCGGGTGGCGCGGCACGGTGAGCGCGGATCCGACCGGACGCTGCGACGGCTCGCGGGAGTTGTCGCCGGCGATCCACTTGACGCCGTTGTCGGCGAGCGCCCCGGCGAGGTTGGGGTTGTCCTGGTCCTGCTGCGGCAGGGTCTTCAGCCCGGAGTGCTCACCCGTGACCAGCTCGGTGCGGTCGTAGGAGATGCCCTTGCGGGTTGCCCAGGTGTTGTTGTCGCGGATCTGCGCGGAGATCTCGGCGCGGCTCATCCACCGGATCCTGCCCGCGGCGTCCTTGGAGCACTGCCAGGGCACCACCGAGACGTCCTGCACGCAGCCGAGGAACGGGTGCGTGTAGGTGTGGTTGATCCAGCGGTACTGGGCACGGTCCGCGAGCAGTTGGGCGGTGAGCGCGTCGGCGCCGCCGTTCTCCGTCTTCCACTCCTCGCCGGCGCCCGCGTTGTAGACCATGTCGAGGGTGAAGCCGCTGGAGCGCTGCCACTGCGCGGCGTACTGCGCGTCGGCGGCGGTCATCCGGATGTCCGGGGTCTGCTCGCCCTCGCCGGTGCAGTCGATGTCGCCGGGGGTGCAGTTGCGCTCGGTGTCCCAGCGGGAGTCGGGCGCGAAGACGTCGTCGACGTGGACGGAGAAGTAGCTGCGGCTCTGTCCGAGGTGGATGCCCTGGGTCAGCCAGTCGACCATGCCGCGGGCGAGCGCGCGGTACTGCTTCTGGTAGCGGTTGTAGGCGAAGGTCACCACCAGTTCGCGCCGGCCGTCGTGGGCGTACTCGCCGAGGAGGCTGCCGCGTGCGCCGTCGTCGCCGACAGCGGTGTCGAGATAGCTGGTGTAGCCCTCGCGCGGCTTGCCGGCCGCGCCGTAACTCTCCGGCACGAGCGGGGAGTTGTCCTCGAAGGTGAGCGGTCCGTCGAGGTAGCCGAAGGGTCCGGTGGAGCGTCCGGCCGCGGTGACGGAGGTCTGCGCACCGTCCAGGACGCCGACCCACCCGCCGTTGTCGGTGTACTCGAGACCGACCCCCGGGTGGGACCAGGTGTAGGCGTCGATCTGGCGGATGCCGAAGGTCGTCTCGTACGCGAAGAGCGCGGCGTTCTCCGCGGCTCCGGCGGTGGTGGTTGCCCCGAACGGGTCTTCGTCGGGGACGACGACGCCCTGGAACCTGGCGCGCGGCCGGCCGCTGACGGTGTCGCTGAGGAACGCGGAGTTGACGGTGGGCCGGTTCGGGTCGTCCAGGCGCAGCGTGCGGTAGGGCACGCCGGTGGCCTTCAGCTCCGAGACGATGGCCTCGACGGCGCCGCCCCCGTCGTCCACGACGAGTACCGTCAGATCGATCCGCGGCACCGGTGCCGCGACGGCCCCCGCCGCCGGAAGTGCTGTCACCAGCAGGCCGGCCGTGAGCAGCGCCGCGGCGGCTCTGCTTGCGCGCAGTCCTGTAGTGGCCATGTTTCTCCCCCCTCGCACGGTCGTCCGCCCATCCGAATACGCGGAGAACCTGTGGAGATGATGCAAAGGAACCCCGCGCTCCCTTGCCTGAATGCAGCGAGTGTGGCTGAGGTCTCGAAGCCTTGGGCCCAAACGTGAAACAGACGCCACGGATGAGTGAACTACTGCCGCCGTGGGCGATACATGTGACCGCGCGTAGGCTCTTGTCGGGGTTGGGATGTCGACCCGTCCCTCTCTACGGCCGCTACGGCTCTGGATCTCAACGGAAGCGAGAAATCACCACCGTGACTGCTCTCACTCTCAGCACTGCCGGCGCTGCGACGCTGCGCGCCGACGCGCTCGTCGTCGGTGTCGCGAAGGGCGCCAAGGGCCCGGTCGTCGCGCCGGGCGCCGAGGCCGTGGACAAGGCGTTCGACGGAAAGCTCGCCGCCGTCCTGGAGACCCTCGGCGCCACCGGTGCCGAGGGCGAGGTGACCAAGCTCCCCGCGCCGTCCGGCCTCAAGACGCCGGTCGTCCTCGCGGTCGGGCTCGGCCCCGTTCCGGAGAAGGACGAGTCGTTCCCCGCCGAGTCGCTGCGCCGCGCGGCCGGCACCGCCTCCCGCGCCCTGTCGGGCTCGAAGAAGGCCGCCTTCGCCCTGCCCGTCGAGGCGTCGGAGGACGCCGAGGCCGTCGCCGAGGGCGCCCTGCTGGGCGCGTACGCCTTCACCGCCTACCAGGGCGGCGACAGCGACTCCAAGGACGGGAGGAACGGCGCGAAGCAGCCGCTCGCCGAGATCACCCTGCTCGGCGCCAAGCCGCGCGACAAGGCGTTCAAGGCCGCGGCCGAGCGTGCGATCGCGCTCACCGAGGAGATCAACCGCGCCCGCGACCTGGTCAACACCCCGCCGAACGACCTCACCCCCGAGGCCTTCGCCGCCGTCGCCACGGCGGCCGGCAAGGAGAACGGCGTCAAGGTCCAGGTCCTCGACGAGAAGGCGCTCGTCAAGGGCGGCTTCGGCGGCATCCTCGGCGTCGGCCAGGGTTCGCAGAACCCGCCCCGCCTGGTGAGGCTCTCCTACACCCACTCCAAGGCGGCCAAGACGCTCGCCCTGGTCGGCAAGGGCATCACCTACGACTCGGGCGGCATCTCGCTCAAGCCGGCCGGCCACAACGAGACGATGAAGTGCGACATGAGCGGCGCCGCCGCGGTGTTCGCCGCCGTCGTCGCGGCCGCCCGTCTGAACCTCGCCGTCAACATCACCGCCTACCTCGCCCTCGCGGAGAACATGCCGTCGGGCTCGGCCACCCGTCCCGGTGATGTGCTGCGCATGTACAGCGGCAAGACGGTCGAGGTGCTCAACACCGACGCCGAGGGCCGTCTGGTGCTCGCCGACGCGCTGTGGAAGGCCTCCGAGGAGAAGCCGGACGCCATCGTGGACGTCGCGACCCTCACCGGCGCGATGGTGCTCGCCCTCGGCAACCGCACCTTCGGGATCATGTCCAACGACGACGCCTTCCGTACCTCGATCCACGAGATCGCGGAGGAGGTCGGCGAGCAGTCCTGGCCGATGCCGATGCCCGCCGAGCTCCGCAAGGGCATGGACTCCCCGACCGCCGACATCGCCAACATGGGCGAGCGGATGGGCGGCGGCCTGGTCGCCGGTCTGTTCCTGAAGGAGTTCGTCGGCGAGGGCATCACCTGGGCCCACCTCGACATCGCGGGCCCGGCCTTCCACGAGGGCGCGCCGTACGGCTACACCCCGAAGGGCGGCACGGGCTCCTCGGTGCGCACGCTGGTGAAGCTGGCGGAGCGCGTCGCCGCCGGTGACCTCGGCTGACGTGACCTGACGCGACGGACGCCGGCGGGGCTCCCCGGAGCTCCACCGGCGTCCGCGGCTGTGTGCCCGGCAGGGGGCCCGCCGGTGTGCCCGCCGTAACACGGCCCCGGGTCCCGCCTTGCGGCAACAAGTGCGAAGATGGGTTCTCGGCAGGACAGGGCCCCATCAAGGGCCGAAGAATCAAGCGGCCACACACCAGCCGACCGGCCGGTCGTCCCCGGGAAGGGGAGACCCGGCGACCGGCACACATGCATGGAGGACGTGACGTGGCGAACGACGCCAGCACCGTTTTCGACCTAGTGATCCTCGGCGGTGGCAGTGGCGGTTACGCCGCGGCCCTGCGTGGGGCTCAGCTGGGCCTGGACGTCGCCCTGATCGAGAAGGACAAGCTCGGCGGCACCTGCCTGCACCGTGGCTGCATCCCCACCAAGGCTCTGCTGCACGCCGGTGAGATCGCCGACCAGGCTCGCGAGAGCGAGCAGTACGGCGTCAAGGCCACCTTCGAGGGCATCGACGTCCCGGCCGTGCACAAGTACAAGGACGACGTGGTCAGCGGACTCTACAAGGGTCTGCAGGGCCTCATCGCCTCCCGCAAGGTCACCTACATCGAGGGTGAGGGCAAGCTGTCCTCCCCCACCTCCGTCGACGTGAACGGCCAGCGTGTCCAGGGCCGCCACATCCTCCTCGCGACCGGCTCCGTGCCGAAGTCGCTGCCGGGTCTGGAGATCGACGGCAACCGCATCATCTCCTCCGACCACGCGCTGGTCCTGGACCGGGTCCCGCAGTCCGCGATCGTGCTCGGCGGCGGCGTGATCGGCGTGGAGTTCGCCTCCGCGTGGAAGTCCTTCGGTTCCGACGTCACCGTCATCGAGGGCCTCAAGCACCTCGTTCCGGTCGAGGACGAGAACAGCTCCAAGCTTCTTGAGCGCGCGTTCCGCAAGCGCGGCATCAAGTTCAACCTGGGCACCTTCTTCGAGAAGGCGGAGTACACCCAGGACGGCGTCCGCGTGACGCTCGCGGACGGCAAGACGTTCGACGCCGAGGTGCTGCTGGTCGCGGTCGGCCGCGGCCCGGTCTCCGCCGGTCTCGGGTACGAGGAGCAGGGCGTCGCGATGGACCGCGGCTTCGTCCTCGTCGACGAGTACATGCAGACGAACGTCCCGACGATCTCCGCGGTCGGTGACCTGGTCCCGACCCTCCAGCTCGCGCACGTCGGCTTCGCCGAGGGCATCCTGGTGGCGGAGCGTCTGGCCGGTCTGAAGACCGTTCCGGTCGACTACGACGGTGTGCCCCGGGTGACGTACTGCCACCCCGAGGTCGCGTCCGTCGGCATCACCGAGGCCAAGGCCAAGGAGATCTACGGCGCGGACAAGGTCGTCGCCCTGAAGTACAACCTGGCGGGCAACGGCAAGAGCAAGATCCTCAAGACCGCGGGCGAGATCAAGCTCGTCCAGGTCAAGGACGGTGCCGTGGTCGGCGTCCACATGGTCGGTGACCGTATGGGCGAGCAGGTCGGCGAGGCGCAGCTGATCTACAACTGGGAGGCTCTGCCGGCGGAGGTCGCGCAGCTCATCCACGCCCACCCGACGCAGAACGAGGCGATGGGCGAGGCGCACCTGGCGCTCGCGGGCAAGCCGCTGCACTCGCATGACTGAGCCGTCCGAGCTGTCTGTGCTGCCCGAGCCGTCCGTGCGGTCCGCGGACCCCGGGCGCGACGACCACTTCCGCACGTCCCCTCGCTCGGCGCTCCGCGCGAGCTGGGGATACCCCATCGTAAGGAGCAACTGAAACCATGTCGGTTTCCGTAACCCTTCCGGCGCTCGGTGAGAGCGTCACCGAGGGCACCGTCACCCGCTGGCTGAAGGCCGAGGGCGAGCGAGTCGAGGCCGACGAGCCGCTGCTCGAGGTGTCGACCGACAAGGTCGACACCGAGATCCCTGCCCCCGCCTCCGGCGTCCTGGCGTCCATCAAGGTCGCCGAGGACGAGACCGTCGAGGTCGGAGCCGAGCTCGCCGTCATCGACGACGGCTCCGGCGCCCCCGCCGCCGCCGAGGCCCCCGCGGCCGAGGAGAAGCAGGCCGAGGCCCCGGCTCCCGAGCCGGAGCAGCCCGCGGAGGCCGCCCCGTCCACCGAGACCTCCGCCCCCGCCCCGGCGCCGAGCGCCGAGGCCGCGTCCGGCGGTGGCTCGGCCGAGGGCACCGACGTGGTCCTCCCGGCGCTCGGTGAGAGCGTCACCGAGGGCACCGTCACCCGCTGGCTCAAGGAGGTCGGCGAGTCCGTCGAGGCCGACGAGCCGCTGCTCGAGGTCTCCACGGACAAGGTCGACACCGAGATCCCCGCCCCGGCCTCCGGTGTGCTGCTGGAGATCACCGTCGCCGAGGACGAGACCGCCGAGGTCGGCGCCAAGCTCGCCGTCATCGGTGCTCCCGGTGCCGCCCCGCAGGCCGCCGCCCCGGCGCAGCCCGCCCCGGCCCAGGAAGCCCCGAAGCAGGAAGCCCCGAAGCAGGAGGCTCCGAAGCAGGAAGCCGCGCCGGCACCGGCGGCCCCCGCCGCTCCGGCGCAGCCCGCCCCGGCCCAGGAGGCTCCGAAGCAGGAGGCTCCGGCTCCGGCCGCGCCCGCCCAGGCCGCTCCGGCTCCGGCCGCGCCCGCCCAGGCCGCTCCGGCTCCCGTCACCCCGGCTCCGGCTGCTCCCGCCGCCGGTGCCCCGAGCGACGCCTACGTGACCCCGCTGGTCCGTAAGCTCGCCGCCGAGAACGGCGTGGACCTGTCCGCGGTCAAGGGCACCGGGGTCGGTGGCCGTATCCGCAAGCAGGACGTCGTCGCCGCCGCGGAGGCCGCCAAGGCAGCAGCCCCGGCGCCGGCCGCCGCCGCTCCGGCCGCCTCCCGGGCGCCGAAGCTGGAGACGTCCCCGCTGCGCGGTCAGACCGTCAAGATGACCCGCATGCGCAAGGTCATCGGCGACAACATGATGAAGGCGCTGCACGGCCAGGCCCAGCTGACCTCGGTCGTCGAGGTCGACATCACCAAGCTGATGAAGCTGCGCGCCCAGGCCAAGGACTCCTTCGCCGCCCGCGAGGGCGTCAAGCTGTCCCCGATGCCGTTCTTCGTCAAGGCCGCGGCCCAGGCGCTGAAGGCCCACCCGGTCGTCAACGCCCGGATCAACGAGGACGAAGGCACCATCACGTACTTCGACTCGGAGAACATCGGCATCGCCGTGGACTCCGAGCGGGGCCTGATGACCCCGGTCATCAAGGGTGCGGGTGACCTGAACCTCGCCGGTATCGCCAAGCGGACCGCGGAGCTCGCGGGCGCCGTGCGCGCCAGCAAGATCACCCCGGACGACCTGGCCGGTGCCACGTTCACCATCAGCAACACCGGTTCGCGCGGTGCGCTGTTCGACACGATCATCGTGCCGCCGAACCAGGTCGCCATCCTGGGCATCGGCGCCACCGTCAAGCGCCCGGTGGTCATCAACCACCCGGACCTCGGCGAGACGATCGCGATCCGCGACATGACCTACGTCGCGCTCTCCTACGACCACCGTCTGGTGGACGGCGCGGACGCCGCCCGCTACCTGACGACGGTCAAGGCGATCCTGGAGGCCGGCGAGTTCGAGGTCGAGCTCGGTCTCTGACGCGAGCCCGCGCAGGCCGGCGCAGGTCAGCAGTGACGCACGGCGCCCCGCCCGGAGAGATCCGGGCGGGGCGCCGTCGCGTTGTCCTGGGGTGCGGTCAGAGGGCGCCGCGTTTGACGGCGCTCACGAAGGACGCCCAGCGGGCGTGCGCGAAGACGAGGGCCGGGCCGTCGGGGTTCTTGCTGTCCCGGACGGGGGTGACGTGGGTGAAGCCGTCGGCGACCTCGACACATGCCCCGCCCTCCCCGTTGCTGTAGGACGACGTCCGCCATATGGCTGTGCTCAGATCGGGGCTCATGGTGTCGTGTAGTCCTTCGCAGCCGAAGCGATCAGGGAGAGGGACGCCTTCGGCGACAGCGCGGCGGCCCGGACGAGATCGTATGACTTCTGGAACTTGGTCACCAGCGCCGGCTCATCGATGAGTTGGCCGCTGTGCGCGCTCTCGGTGTAGACGACCGCAGGGGAGTCGGCGAAGGTCATGACGATGGCCGTGCCGTGCACCAGCGGGGGCGGTCCGGACGCGAACGGCAGCACCTGCACCATCACCCGGTGATGGTCACGGGCCTGCTCGACGAGCTGCTCCAGCTGTTCACGCATCACGGACGGCTCGTCCACCACCACCCGCAGGGCGGCCTCGTGGACGATGGCCCAGAGCTCCGGACCCGAAGGATCGTCCAGGCGGCGCGCCCGTTCCAGCCGTACGGCGACGTGCCGCTCCACCACCTCGTCGGCGGCGAAGGGCTGCGTGGCTCGGGTGATGCCGCGGGCGTACGCCTCGGTCTGGAGCAGACCCGGGATCAGCAGCGGGGCGTACTCACTGATCGTCAGAGCCTCCTTCTCCAGCTCCGCGGCGTCGGCGAAGTACTCGGGGTGCTTCGACTCCTGCGCCAGCCGGCACAGCCGCTGAAGGTGCTCCCCCGACCCCAGCACCCCGTCCAGCAACCGCGACATGTCCTGCTGCGGGCGCCGCTTCGCGGCCTCGAACTGGCCGATGTACGCGCCCGAACAGAAGACCCGCTCCCCCAACTGCTCCCGGGACAGCCGGTTCTCCTCGCGCAAGCGGCGAAGTTCCGCTCCGTAGAAGCTCCTTGGCGAGACGTACGGGTCCACATCCTTGGCCTGCGTCATGGCGAAAAGCGTAGCGAGGGGCCGTCACCGTACGCGTGCGTTCCATGACAATGCGTCCGTACGGGGGAGCGCGGAGGTTCCGCTCCGGTAACCTCGGCCCCGGCCACCCACGAGGAGTTTCCATGACCCCGCCCGTCGTCCACTCGCTGCGCGAACAGATCCGCGAGCACATCGTGGAGGGGATCGTCAGCGGGCGCTGGAAGCCGGGCGAGCGCATCGTCGAGCGGCGGATCGCGACCGAGCTGGAGGTCTCCCAGACGCCGGTCCGTGAGGCGCTGCGGGAGCTGGAGAGTCTGCGGCTGATCGAGTCCGCGCCGAACAAGGGCGTACGGGTCCGCAATCTCACAGCCGCGGACCTGGAGGAGAGCTACCCCGTACGGGCGGGCCTGGAGCAGATCGCGGCCGAGCTCGCCGCGGACCGGCTGGCCGACGACTGCTCGCGGCTGGAGCCGCATGTGGCCGGACTGTACGCGGCGGACCGGGCGGCCGACTCGGCGGCGCAGGTGCGGCACACGGTCGCCTTCCACCGTGAGCTGGTGCGGGCGGCGGGCAACGGCGTCCTGCTGCACACCTGGGAGGGGCTCGGCATCGAGGTGTTCACGGCGCTGTCGATCCGCTGGCTGGGGACGGTCCAGAAGTCCTACGCCGAGGAGCACGAGGCGCTCGTGGCGGCCTTCAAGCGCCGCGATCCGGAGATCGGGCCGCTCGTGAAGGCCCACGTGCTGGGCTGCGCACCGCGCGCGTAACCCTGCCAGGCCGCCTGAATGTCAGGAATATCACCTTCCTGGGCGGCACAGCGTGCCCACTTTTGCGGCACCGGATGCCTATTTGGCCGGAAGCTTTGATCGATCATCGATCAGAGACTTACAGTTCACTTCGGGTCCACCGACCTATGGCCCCGTCCTGCCAGACAAGGCCCCCTTTCTCCACCCCCCTCCTGTCCGGAAGGCGGCGATCATGTCCGACCCCGTAGGCAAGCTTCCGAGCGAGCTCGACCAGCTCCCGGACCGCGACGCCGAGGAGACCGCCGAGTGGGCGGCCTCCCTCGACGCCGTCACCGAGCACGCCGGCCCCCACCGGGCCGCGTACCTGATGCGCCGCACCCTCCAGCACGCCGAGACGGCCGGGGTTCCCGTGCCGCGGCTGCTGGAGACGGACTACGTCAACACCATCCCCACCTCCGCCGAGCCCGCCTTCGACGGTGACGAGGAGCTGGAAGCCCGGATCACCGCCTGGAACCGCTGGAACGCGGCCGCCATGGTGACCCGGGGCTCCCGCCACGGCGTCGGCGGCCACATCGCCACCTTCGCCTCCGCGGCCTGGCTCTACGAGACCGGCTTCAACCACTTCTTCCGCGGCAAGGAAGGTGACGGAAGCGGCGACCAGCTCTACATCCAGGGTCACGCCTCCCCCGGCATCTACGCCCGCGCCTTTCTCGACGGCCGGCTGTCCGAGCAGCAGCTCGACCTCTTCCGCCAGGAGTCCGGCGGCAACGGCCTGCCGTCGTACCCCCACCCGCGGCGCCTGCCGTGGCTGTGGGAGTTCCCCACCGTCTCCATGGGCCTCGGCCCGCTCTCCGCGATCTACCAGGCGCGCTTCAACCGCTACCTGCACAACCGCGGTATCAAGGACACGGCGAACTCGCACGTGTGGGCGTTCCTCGGCGACGGCGAGATGGACGAGCCCGAGTCGACGGCGGCCCTCGCGCTCGCGTCCCGTGAGCGTCTCGACAACCTGACCTTCGTCATCAACTGCAACCTCCAGCGCCTCGACGGACCGGTCCGCGCCAACTTCAAGATCGTGCAGGAGCTGGAGGCCCAGTTCCGCGGCGCCGGCTGGAACGTCGTCAAGTCGCTGTGGGGCTCCGCCTGGGACGAGCTGTTCGCCCTCGACACCACGGGTGCGCTCGTGCGCCGTCTGCGCGAGGTGCCGGACGCGCAGTTCCAGACGTACGCCACCCGTGACGTGGCCTACATCCGCGAGCACTTCTTCGGCGCCGAGCCCGCCCTCGTCGAGCTGGCGAAGCTGATCACCGATGACAAGATCGCCGAACTCTTCTTCACCTCCCGCGGCGGCCACGAGTCCCGCAAGGTGTACGCGGCGTACCGCGCGGCCGTCGAGCACAAGGGCGCGCCGACCGTGATCCTGGCGCAGACGGTCAAGGGCTACACGCTCGGCAAGGGCTTCGAGTCCAAGAACGCCAACCACCAGATGAAGAAGCTGACGACGGACGAGTTCAAGGGCATGCGGGACCTGCTCGGTCTCCCCATCCCGGACAGCGCGTTCGCCGACGGCCTGGTGCCCTACGGCCACCCCGGCGCCGACTCCCCCGAGGTCCGCTACCTCCAGGAGCGCCGCGCGGCCCTCGGCGGCCCCGCCCCGGCCCGCCGGGTGCGCGCCGTGGCACTGCCCGCCCCCGAGGAGCGCGGCTTCAAGGCGCTCGAAAAGGGCTCCGGCAAGCAGGAGATGGCCACCACCATGGCCTTCGTCCGGCTGGTCAAGGACCTCATGCGGGACAAGGAGACCGGCAGGCGCTGGGTCCCGATCGTCCCCGACGAGGCCCGCACCTTCGGCATGGAGTCGCTCTTCCCGTCCGCCGGCATCTACTCGCCGATGGGCCAGACGTACGAGCCGGTCGACCGCGACCAGCTGATGTACTACAAGGAGGCCAAGGACGGCCAGATCCTCAACGAGGGGATCACCGAGGCCGGGTCCATGGCCGACTTCATCGCCGCCGCCACGTCGTACGCGACGCACGGCGAGCCGATGATCCCGTTCTACATCTTCTACTCGATGTTCGGCTGGCAGCGCACGGCCGACCAGATGTGGCAGCTCGCCGACCAGCTGGGCAAGGGCTTCATCGTGGGCGCCACCGCGGGCCGTACGACGCTGACCGGTGAGGGCCTCCAGCACGCGGACGGCCACTCGCACCTGATCGCGTCCACGAACCCGGCGTCGCTCAACTACGACCCGGCGTTCGCGTACGAGATCTCGGTGATCGTCAAGGACGGTCTGCGCCGGATGTACGGGGACGAGCCCGAGAACGTCTTCTACTACCTGACGGTCTACAACGAGCCCAAGGTGCAGCCCGCGATGCCCGAGGGCGTCGAGGAAGGCATTCTGCGCGGTCTCTACCGCTTCAAGGAGGGCGTGCCCGCCTCCGCGGACGCGCCGCGGCTCCAGCTGCTGGCCTCCGGCACGGCGATCCACTGGGCCCTGGAGGCGCAGGGCCTGCTCGCCGCCGACTGGGGCGTCACGGCCGACGTGTGGTCCGCGACGTCGTGGGGCGAGCTGCGCCGGGACGCGCTGGAGGCCGACGAGGCCCTGCTCCGCGGCGAGCAGCGCACCCCGTACGTCACCCAGGCGCTGGAAGGCGCTCCGGGCCCGGTCCTCGCCGTCAGCGACTGGATGCGTCAGGTCCCGGACCAGATCAGCCAGTGGGTCGAGCAGGACTGGTCCTCGCTCGGCACGGACGGCTTCGGCCTCTCGGACACCCGCGAGGCGGCCCGCCGACACTTCGGCGTGGACGCGCAGTCGATCACCGTCGCGGCGCTGGCCCAGCTCGCCAAGCGCGGCGAGGTACCGGCGTCCGCCGTGAAGGAGGCGCGGGAGCGCTACGGCCTGTAGGCCCCTGCGCGTCCCTGCGTGTGCGCGCGAAGACCCCGGCGGTGCCACCCCCGCCGGGGTCTTCGCCTGTCCGCACGGGTGATGCTTGACCCTGACACCGTGTGAAGGCGTGCAGTGGGAGGCGTCATGTTCACCATCGGAGACTTCGCCAGGCACGGCCGTGTGTCGGCCCGCATGCTGCGTCACTACGACGCGATCGGGCTGCTGCGTCCCGCCCACACCGACCTGTACAGCGGCTACCGCTACTACACGGCCGCCCAGCTCGCCCGCCTCAACCGTGTCATCGCCCTCAAGGATCTCGGCTTCACCCTGCAACAGGTGCGGGAGATCCTGGAGGACAAGGTGGGCACGGAGGAACTGCGCGGGATGCTCGTGCTGCGGCGGGCGGAGCTGGAGGAGGCGATGGCCGCGGCGGCCGCACGGCTGGCGCAGGTCGAGGCGAGGCTCCGGTCGATCGAGAGCGAGGGTTTCATGCCCACCGACGACGTCATCGTGAAGAGCATTCCCGCCGTGCGGCTGGCCGAGCTGACCGCCACCGCCGCGAGCTACGGACCCGAGGACATCGGGCCGGTCATCTCTCCCCTGTACGAGGAGCTGTTCCGCCGTGTCGAGGCGTCCGGCGTGACGCCGACCGGACCCGGCATCGCCTACTACGAGGACGCGCCGGAGGGGAACGGCGCCGTGCTCGTGCACGCGGGTGTCACGGTCTCCGAGGCCCACCGGCCGGACCTGGACTTCGCGATCGTGGAGCTGCCGGCCGTCGAACGGGCGGCGACCATCGTGCACCGCGGCTCGATGCAGGGCGTCCTGCCGACCGCGCAGACACTGGCCCGCTGGATCGAGTCGGGGGGCCACGTCTCGGCCGGCTACGCCCGTGAAGTGTCCCTGGAATGCCCGCCCGGCGACTTCGACAAGTGGGTGACGGAACTCCAGGAGCCGCTCGCCTGAGCTGGGCCATGATGGGGGCATGCGTGCTGCCCGGCTGATCAAGATGGTGCTGCTCCTCCAGGCAAGACCCTCCATGACCGGCGCCGAGCTGGCACAGGAACTGGAGGTCTCGGAGCGGACCATCACCCGTGACGCACTCGCGCTCTCGGAGGCCGGGGTGCCGGTCTACGCGGACCGCGGACGGGCCGGCGGGTACCGGCTGATCGGCGGCTACCGCACCCGGCTGACGGGCCTCGGCCGCAGCGAGGCCGAGGCCCTGTTCCTCTCCGGGCTGCCGGGCGCGCTCCGGGACATGGGCCTGGACGACGCGGCGTCGGCGGCCCGGCTGAAGGTGTCCGCGGCGCTGCTGCCCTCGGTGAGCAACGCCTCCGAGAGCGCCGCGCAGCGCTTCCACCTCGACGCCCCCGGCTGGTACCAGGAGCCCCGGACGCCGGAGCTGCTGCCGGCGATCGCGGAGGCGGTCTGGGAGGACCGCCGCGTCCGGGCGGCGTACCGTCGTCAGGATGCCGAGGTGGAGCGGGAGTTGGAGCCGTACGGCCTCGTGCTGAAGGCGGGTGTCTGGTACCTCTGCGCCCGCGCGGACGGCACGTTCCGGGTGTACCGGATCGACCGGTTCTCCTCGGTGGAGGGGGACGGCTCGTTCTTCGAACGCGACGAGGACTTCGATCTGCCCGGGTTCTGGGAGAAGCGCGCGGCGCAGTTCGCGCGCTCCATCCTGCGGGCGGAGGTGGTGCTCCGGGTGACGGAACGCGGCGCCGCGCGTCTGCCGTACCTCACCGACCGCGCGGCGGCCACCGAGGCCCTGTCCTCGGCCGGCCCCCCGGACCCGGAGGGCCGCCTCACCCTCACCCTGCCGGTGGAGAGCCACCAGGTGGCTTTCGGCCAGCTGTTCGCACTGGGCCCGGAGGTGGAGATCCTGGAACCGCCGGAGCTGCGGAAGCAGTTCGCGGACATGGCGGAACGGACGGCGCGGCTGTACGGGTAGGGGGTGCCCGGCGGGCCCGGCCCGGCAGGGGGGTGCGCCACGCGCCCCGCACATGGCGCTCCCAGTCGGGTCCTAGCGGTAGTCCTCCAGCGACGGCTTGCCGCCCGACTGCTGCGCCAGCATGTAGCCCCACACGTCCGGCCGGCTCCCGTCCGCGTCCGTGAAGCCGTACTCCCTCGCCAGCTTCCCGCTGTCCAGCGACATCCCGTTCCAGCGCGCCCTCTCCGGGTCCGCCGCCAGCGCCGCCACTCCGCGGCCGAGGTACAGCGGCGACTCCGACAGCGCCCAGTGTTCCTGCTTGTCGATCCCGTCCCGCCAGGTCTCCTCGGTGAGGCCGAAGATGTCGAGCATCTCCTCGGAACGGATGAAGCCGGGCGTGACCGCCACGGCCGAGCACCCGACGCTCTTCAGCTCCTCGCCCAGGATGAAGGCCATCCGGATCGGCGTGTTCTTCGCCAGGTCGTAGTAGAAGTTCTCCCGGAAGCCCTTGTTCGTCTCGGCCGTGCCGTCGGTCACCTCGACGACCAGGCCGCCGGGCTCGCGCACCAGCAGGGGCAGCGCGATGCTGCTGGTGATGATGTGGCTGCGGGCACCGAGGTCCAGCATCCGCAGCCCGCGGTCCAGATCGACGTCCCACATCCTGGTGTTGAAGTCGAGCAGGAAGTTCCCGCCCCAGACGTCGTTCACCAGGATGTCGAGACGCCCGTGGTCGCGGTCGATGCGCTCGGTCAACGCCCGTACCTGGTCCGCCTCCAGGTGGTCGGTCGGCACCGCGATGCCCGTACCACCCGCGGCGGACACCAGTTCCGCCGTCTGCTCGATGGTCTCGCCGGCCCGGCCCACCTCGCTGACGTGCGTGCGCGTGGTCCGGCCGGTCACGTACACCGTCGCCCCGGCGGCGCCGAGCTGCACGGCGATGGCGCGGCCACCGCCGCGTGTGGCCCCCGCGACCAGGGCGATCTTCCCGGCGAGTGTCTTCTGGGTCGTCATACGCCGACCGTCGCACGGATACCAGACATCTTCTGTCCGCCATTCAAAAGAGTCGGCATTTCGCGGCTCCGCGTGCGCAGCCCTCCGCCAACCACGATGCTGGACCCGTGATGGACGAGACGGAGTTCTGGGAGATCGTCGACAGCACCCGCGAAGCCGCCGAGGGTGACCCCGAGGACCATGCCGATCTGCTGGTCGAGCGGCTGCTTCAGCTCGACCCCGACTCCGTGCTGGATTTCGCCCGGCACTTCGAGGCCCGCTACAACCGCGCCTACACCTGGGACCTGTGGGGCGCGGCGGCCGTGCTCCTCGGCGGCGCCAGCGACGACGCGTTCGACTACTTCCGCTGCTGGCTCATCGGCCAGGGCCGGGAGGTCTTCGAAGGCGCGGTGCACGACCCGGACGAGCTCGCCGAGCTGCTGGACGAATTCGACGAGGACATCGACGGGGACGGTGAGGAGCTCGGATACGCGGCGGACGAAGCGTACGAGCAGCTCACCGGTGTCGTCGCACCGGACCTGGGGATCCCGCCGCAGACCGCGGAGCCCGCGGGCACGCCCTTCGACTTCGACGACGACTCCGCGCTGGCCCAGCGGTTTCCCAGGCTGTGGGAGCGCTTCGGCGGCCTGTGAGAAGCGCCTGCGGGCAGCGCGCACCGACGTCCTCGCCGGGGGAGCGACCGTCCTCAGCCGAGGGATCGGCCCATCATGACGTCGTCGGCATAGCGGCCGTCCAGCCAGAACTCCCCCGGCAGCACGCCCTCGACCACGAACCCCTCGGCTTCGTACAGCGCCCGGGCCGGCTTGTTGTGCCCGAGCACCCGCAGCGTGATGCGCACCGCGCCCTGCCCGCGTGCCAGGTCGCACGCCGCACGCACCAGGGCCCGCCCGGTCCCCCGGCCGCGGGCCCGGGCCGCCACCGCGAGGCCCTGTATCTGGCGCACATGCTGGTTGCAGGCGAGCGGCGTGGGCGGGACGAGGCGGATGTAGCCGATGAGCGTGCCGTCGGCGTCCTCGGCGACGAGGAAGTCGCCGGGCCGGTGCTGGGCGTCGAAGAACGGTGCGTACGGAGGCATGGGTCTCGGCGTCACGGCGTGCAGCGTCGACCAGGTGTCCCGGTCGAGCCGGGCGAGTGCCTCCTCGTCGGTGGGCAGCGCGGGGCGTATGTGCGACTCGGGCATGGAGGCAACTGTGTCACGGGGGTCGGCCGGGGCAGGATGAGGCCATGCGGATCGCGGTCACCGGCTCCACCGGACTCATCGGTACGGCACTTGTGCGCTCACTGCGCTCGGACGGGCACGAGGTGGTGCGCCTCGTACGGCGGCCCGCGCGGAGCGGGGACGAGGTCGAATGGGACCCGCACCGGCAGTACGTCGACGCGGCGGGACTGGTCGGCTGCGAGGGCGTGGTGCATCTCGCCGGAGCCGGGGTCGGCGCGCGCCGCTGGACCGACGCGTACCGCAAGGAGATCCACGACAGCCGGGTGCTGGGCACGGCCGCGGTCGCGGAGGCCCTCGCCTCGCTGGACACCCCGCCGCGGGTGTTCGTCTGCGGCAGTGCGGTCGGCTTCTACGGCGACACCGGGGACCGCGCGGTGGACGAGGAGGCCCCGCCGGGGGACGGTTTTCTGCCGAATCTGTGCGTGGAGTGGGAGGAGGCGGCGGCCCCGGCCGCCGAGGCCGGCGTACGGACCGCCTTCGCCCGGACCGGTCTGGTGGTCTCCCGCAAGGGCGGGGCGTGGGGACGGCTGTTCCCGCTGTTCAAGGCGGGCCTCGGCGGCCGGCTCGGCGACGGCCGACAGTACTGGAGCTTCATCTCGCTGCACGACGAGGTCGCGGCGCTGCGGCACATCCTGGACACGGAGTCCCTGTCGGGTCCGGTGAACCTCACGTCCCCGCACCCGGTCACCAACCGGGAGGTGACCGCGGCCATGGGGCGTGGGCTGAACCGGCCGACGGTCTTCACGGTGCCGTCGGCCGCGCTGAAGATCGCGCTGGGCGACATGGCGGGTGACGTGCTGGGCAGCCAGCGGGTGCTGCCGCGACGGCTGCTGGACTCAAGTTTCACGTTCGCGTTCCCCGGCATCGACGAGGCGGTCGGCGCGGCCCTGCGGTAACTGCTCGTCACGCGACCGGAGTCCGGGCGTGGGGGCTGCGGTGGTGGACCGTCGAGCCCCCGGCGTCCTGGGCTCCGGTGTTGGTGGAGGTGGTGGCCCGTCGCGACCCCCGGCGTCCGGGCGCGGGGCCCGGCGCGCGGTCTCGGCGGGCGCGCGCCCCCCGCGCTACGGTGCCCCGCCGCATGCGCGAGCCGCGGTTCGGCCACCGCTGCCTACTCTCGACCGAACTCGGGTATCCCGGGAGCCTGATGGGGGCATGAGCCTCCCACCAGCCGCGCCGACCTCGGGGAGGGGCACGTGCTCATCAGCACCGCTCACCATGCGGACGTCATCATTGTCGGGGCCGGCACAGCCGGTCTCTCGGCGGCTCATCAGCTCATCGCGGCAGGCCTCAGCGTCACTGTGCTGGAGGCCGCCGCCAGGCCGGGCGGCCGCATGGCCACCGAGGAGATCGACGGCTTCCGGCTCGACCGCGCCGGCCAGCTGCTCAACACCTCGTACCCCGAGCTGCATCGCACGGCCGGCCTCGGGGAGGTGGTCCTGCGGCCGTTCGCACCGGGTGTCCTCGTGCACAGCGGAGGGCGGCTTCAGCGGACCGGGGAGACGGTCCACCGGGCGTCGGAGCCGGGGAGCGCGGGACGGGGGTCGCTGCGGGCGGTACGAGGCGGGGCTGCCCAGGGGGCCCGGGGCGCGGCGTGGGGGCCGCCGCACGCCCTCCGGGGCATAGGGGGCGCATTCACGGTCGCACGCGCCCTCGCCGGCGCCCCCAGGCCGCTGGACGAGGCCCGGCTCGGCGCGTCCCTCGCCCGGCTGGCGGGCACGTCCGTGGCGCGCCTGATGACCCGTCCGGAACTGCCCACGGCCCGGTCGCTGGCCGCGCGCGGCCTCCCCACCCGTACGGTCCAGGGCTTCCTGCGCCCGCTGCTGTCCGCGCTGCTCTGCGACCCGGAGCTGACGACGTCGAGCCGCTGCGCCGACCTGGCGCTGCGGGGTTTCGCCCGGGGCCGGATGTGCGTCCCGGAGGGCGGCGCGGCGACTCTGCCCGAGCGACTGGCCGCCGCGCTGCCGCCGGGCACGGTGCTCACGGGCGTGCGGGTCAAGGACGCGTCCATCAACAGGGTGAGCACCGAGGAGTACGGCGAACTCACCTGCCGCGCGCTGATGCTGGCGACGGGGGCGCGGGAGGCGGCCGAACTGCTGCCGGGTCTGCGGGTGCCGGCGTTCCATCCGGTGACGGTGCTGCACCACACCGCGCCGAGCGCACCGCCCACCGGGTCGGCGCTGGTCCTCGACGCGGAGCGGGAGGGCCCCGTCTCGCACACGGCGGTGATGAGCGAGGTCGACCCGACCCGGGCGCCGCGGGGCCGGGTGCTGATCTCCTCGACGGTGCTGGGCACGCCGCCGCCGTATCTGGACCGGCAGGTCCGCACGCACCTGGCGAAGCTGTACGGGACGCCGACGGCGGACTGGTCACTGCTGGCGGTCCACCACAACCCGGAGGCGGTCCCGGCGATGCCACCACCGCACGACGTCCGCCGCCCGGTACGCCTGCTGGCGGGCCTGTACGTGTGCGGGGACCACCGGGACACGAGCACGGTGCAGGGGGCGCTGCACTCGGGCCGAAGGGCGGCCGAGGCGGTGCTGCGGGACATGGGCGTGCGCCCGGCGGAACGGGCCCCGCTCCGCGAGGCGGCGTAGCGCCCGAACCCGCGGAGTCCAGCCCGTCCGGCGATGGAGGAGGCGACGCGCGGCCTCGTGGCGGGGCTCCGCCCCGAACCCCGCGCCTCAAAGGCCGGCGAGGCTGGATCTGCCCGCACACCAGGGTCAACCCCGGCCCGTCGCGCGATCGAGGACACGGCCGCAGGACGTGCGGGCACACACCGACGCGCGGCAGGATCTGCCCGCACACCCCGCGCAGCGGCGTCGGGCGCGAGCCGCCGGGGGCTACCCCAGTGCCGAGACCCGGTCCCGATAGCCCCGTACCGGCGCCGCGTCCCGATACGGCTCCAGCCGCCGTTCGAAGTCGCGTACGTACTCCACCGCCCGAGCCGACCGCATCTCCGACGCCTGGAGCGCCGCCTCCGCTCCCAGCGCGCACGCCTGGTCCAGTTCGCCCAGGCCCAGTCGTGCCGATGCCAGCACCACTCGGCAGAACAGGCGGCTGCGCGCGAATCCCGGGGCGCGGAGCTGGAGTGAGCGTTCCGCGTGCTGGATCGCCGGGCGGTACTGCTGGAGGTCCCGGTGGCAGTGGCCCATCTCATCGGCCAGCTGCGCTTCGTCGAAGGTGCGCGCCCAGTGCGGTACCTCGTCGCCCGGCCGGGCCGTCTCCAGCGCCCGTTCCGCCCGGACCAGCGCCGCCGTGCACGCGCGCACCTCGCCCAGGACCCCGTGCCCCCGTGCCTCGACCGAGTGCAGCATCGCCTGCACCAGCGGCGGCGCCGACGACCCCATGCCCTGCTGGGCGACCCGGGTGAGCTGCACGGCCTCGCGCCCGTGGCCGAGGTAGACCGCCTGGCGGCTCATGGTGACCAGCACATAGGAGCCGTACGCCCGGTCCCCCGCCGCCTGGGCGAGCCGCAGCGCCTGGACGAAGTAGCGCTGGGCCAGTCCGTGCGCCGCGATGTCGTACGAGGTCCAGCCGGCCAGCCGGGTCAGATCCGCGACCGCGGCGAACAGGCGCCGCCCGATGGTCTCGCCGTACGAGCCGCGCAGCATCGGCTCGGCCTCGTGCTCCAGGTAGCGCACCAGTGCCTGACGGGCGTGCCCGCCGCCGTACGCGTGGTCGAGCGTGCGGAACAGCTCGCCCACCGAGCGCAGCGCCGCGATGTCGCCGCCGGACACCCGCTGGCCGGGCCCGCGGTCGACGGCGCCGCGCTGCCTGGGTACGGCGGACGTCCCGCCCTGGACGGGCACTCTGGCGCCCGACCCCTCGTCCCGTCCCACGCGCTCGTCGGCCCGCCCGATCAGCCAGTCCCGGCTCGGCACGACCAGCCCCGCCGGGGTGAACGCGATCTTCCGCAGTTCGGCGTGGCTGCCGGAGTCCTTGCGCCACAGGCCGCCGACGATGTCCACGGCCTCCTCGGGGGTCGACGCGAACTCCAGGCCCGCGTACACCGGCGCACAGGCGTCCAGACCCAGGTCCTGGGCGGACAGCCGCCGCCCGAGGCGGCGGGTGAACACCTCGGCGATGAGCGCGGGCGTCGTCCCGCGCGGCTGCTGACCACGGAGCCAGCGCGTCACGGACGTCTTGTCGTAGCGCAGGTCCAGGCCGTGCTCGAGTCCCAGCTGGTCCACCCTGCGGGCAAGTCCTGCGTTGGAGAATCCGGCTTCTGCGATGAGCGCGGCGAGCTGGCGGTTGGGGATGCGCTGCGATGGTCGTTCCGTCATCAGCTGTGCGGTCTCCTGCCTTCGGGGCCGGTCGCCAGCCCTCATGGAACGGCGCGAATTTAGCGGCCCATCTCGCCCGGACCGCCACCTTCGCCCCACATTCATCCGATCGTGTGAGGATTGGCGTCGGTGCTGACAGGCGCTGACGGGAGGCACCCCCGGACCGCGTTCCCGCGAGCCGCCGTACAGTGGCTGGGGCGCGAATATGTGCACGATGAAGGTTCTAGGGAGGCACTGCCGTGAGTGAGCTGCGGTTCGTCCGGCTGGGGTTCGGCGAGGATGCCGTCGAGTACCAGGAGGCATGGCAGAAGCAGCGCGAGGTCCATGCCGCCCGGTTCCAGGACGAGGTCCCGGACACCTGTCTGCTGCTGGAGCACCCGCCCGTGTACACGGCGGGGCGGCGCACGGCCGACAGCGAGCGCCCCCTGGACGGCACGCCCGTGGTCGACGTCGACCGCGGCGGCAAGATCACCTGGCACGGCCCCGGCCAGCTGGTGGGCTATCCGATCCTGAAGCTGCCGCGTCCCGTCGACGTCGTCGCGCATGTGCGCCGGCTGGAGGACGCGCTGATCCGGGCGTGCGCGGAGTTCGGCGTGGAGACCAGCCGCGTCGAGGGCCGCAGCGGTGTGTGGGTGCTCGGCGACCCGGTGGAGCAGCGCCCCTCGCTCGGCGGGCTGTCGCTCGACTTCGACCCCCGGCTCGAGGACGAGGAGTTCGACCCGCGGCTGAACGGGCCCGAGTACGCCCCGTCCAACGCCGGCCAGCGCCGCGAGGACCGCAAGCTCGCCGCCATCGGCATCCGTATCGCCAAGGGCGTCTCGATGCACGGCTTCGCGCTCAATGTGAACCCGGACAACACCTGGTTCGACCGGATCGTGCCGTGCGGCATCCGGGACGCCGGAGTCACCTCGCTGGCCAACGAACTCGGCCGGGATGTGACCATGGAGGAGGTGCTCCCCGTGGTGGAGAAGCACCTGCGGGCCGTGCTGGAGAACGCGGAGCCGCGGCCGAGGATCGTGGACGCCGCCCCGGACGTGACCGTGGAAGCCGCCGTATAGGGAATGCACCCCTGGGTCCGCGGGTTGGCCGGACGTAGGGCCGAACAATTGACGGGCGTACCCTGGTGTGCGCCGCAGAATCGAATGCCGCGCGATCGCAGAAAGGGGCGCCGACGTGTCCGCTGTCGCACCCGACGGACGCAAGATGCTGCGCCTGGAGGTCCGGAACAGCCAGACCCCCATCGAGCGCAAGCCCGAGTGGATCAAGACCCGGGCGAAGATGGGCCCCGAGTACACGCAGATGCAGAAACTCGTCAAGAGCGAGGGACTGCACACCGTGTGCCAGGAGGCGGGCTGTCCCAACATCTACGAATGCTGGGAGGACCGCGAGGCCACCTTCCTCATCGGTGGCGACCAGTGCACCCGGCGCTGTGACTTCTGCCAGATCGACACGGGCAAGCCGCAGGCACTCGACCGTGACGAGCCGCGGCGGGTGGGCGAGTCCGTCGTCACGATGGACCTGAACTACGCCACCATCACCGGCGTCGCCCGCGACGACCTGGAGGACGGCGGCGCCTGGCTGTACGCGGAGACCGTGCGCCAGATCCACGCGATGACCGCGGAGCGCGAGGGCGGCCACACCAAGGTCGAGCTGCTCATCCCCGACTTCAACGCGGTGCCCGAGCAGCTGGCCGAGGTCTTCTCCTCGCGCCCCGAGGTGCTCGCGCACAACGTCGAGACCGTCCCGCGGATCTTCAAGCGGATCCGCCCCGGTTTCCGTTACGAGCGCTCCCTGGAGGTGATCACCCGCGCCCGCGAGGCGGGGCTGGTCACCAAGTCGAACCTCATCCTGGGCATGGGCGAGACCCGCGAGGAGGTCAGCGAGGCACTGCGGCACCTGCACGAGGCCGGGTGCGAGCTGATCACCATCACGCAGTACCTCCGCCCCTCCGTGCGTCACCACCCGGTCGAGCGCTGGGTGAAGCCGCACGAGTTCGTGGAGCTGAAGGACGAGGCCGAGGAGATCGGTTTCTCCGGCGTCATGTCGGGTCCGCTGGTGCGCTCGTCGTACCGCGCGGGCCGGCTGTTCGGACAGGCCATGGAGCGCCGGACCGCTGTCGCCGCCGGAAAGACGGGCTGACGGTCGGACCCCCGGGGTGACGCCCGGACTGTGTGAAATCGGGCACAAGCAACTACCGCCGGGTAACGGCGCGTTGGACGCGGCTCGTACGCTCCCCGCAGGTCGGGGCGGCGTACGGGCCGCGCCCGTGTCCTCGGGCGGGGCGTAAACGTTTCATCGGTGTTTGACCCGTCAGTCATGCGCTGGTAACACCAATCAGTGACTCTGGCTTTACGCACCGCACTCGGCGCTCCCCGGACAGCTTCCGCATCCGGTCAGGGCGAGTCGCCCACCGCACCCGCGCCGAGCACACCCGCACTCCGCCGTCACCCACCCCGAGGGGGACCGTCACCATGCAGGCCGCGCCAGTACGCCCCGTACGCGCAACCGCCATCCCGTCCGTCACCGACGCCTTGCGCGCCATGGAGTCACTGCTCCTCGGCAGCGGGCAGCGCACCGCCCGGCGCAACGCCTGGACATCGGTCCTGGAGGACCGCCGCCGGGCCAAGGACCGCGTCGAGGCCCAGCACGTGCTGGAGGCCGTGGCCGGACGCACTTCCTAGGCCACGTAAACTTCCGTGTATGGCGAGGAAGGCAAACTCTGACAGCGGCGATGCCGCTGAGAACCCCGGGCGGCTCAAGCAGATCGCCCTGACGTACAAGATGACCCGGAAGGCCAACCCGAAGATCGGTCTGATCCTCGCGGGTGTGGGAATCGTCACCTTCGGCGCCCTCCTCGCGATCGGTTACCTGATCGGTCATCCCATCTATCTCGGGATCCTGGGCTTGCTGCTCGCCTTCCTCGCGATGGCGATCATCTTCGGGCGCCGGGCCGAGAGGGCGGCGTTCGGACAGATGGAGGGCCAGCCGGGTGCGGCGGCCGCCGTCCTGCAGAACGTGGGCCGCGGCTGGACGACGACGCCGGCGGTCGCGATGAACCGCAGCCAGGACGTCGTCCACCGGGCGGTCGGCAAGGCCGGCATCGTGCTGGTGGCCGAGGGCAACCCGAACCGGCTGAAGTCGCTGCTCGCGGCCGAGAAGAAGCGGATGGCGCGCATCGTGATCGACGTGCCGGTGCACGACATCGTGGTGGGCGACGGCGAGGGCCAGGTGCCGCTGAAGAAGCTGCGCACCACGATGCTGAAGCTCCCCCGCGTACTGACCGGACCGCAGGTCACGGCCGCCAATGACCGGCTGCGGGCGCTGGGCGACCTGATGAGCAACATGCCGCTGCCGAAGGGGCCGATGCCCAAGGGCATGCGGATGCCGCGCGGCGGCAAGATGCGCTGACGCGCACACGCGCGACGAGCACGCGGAAGGGGCTCGCGCAGCAGCCGGGCCGCCTCCTCCACCGCCGGCCGGTCCTGGTCGAGCCAATCGACGGTGTCGGTC
>NZ_JBEOSJ010000028.1:0-22747 GCF_040302905.1 Streptomyces sp. NPDC096193
GGAGTCACTGCCGCGGACACGAGCCGGGCCGGGGGAGGGTCAGGCGGCCGCGCCGCGGGGCAGCCCGGCACTCCGGGCTGCCGCAACGCCTGCATCGGTGACAGCCCGTCCACCCAGCCCTCCGTGTTGACGGTGCTTACATCGCAGGGCTACAGTCATGTAAGCGTTGCTTACATTCGGAGTAGTCAGGGAATCATGTCATGTCCTCCATCGAAATGGACACCGTCAAAGTGGACCTCGGCGGTCGCGCGGTCACGGTCCCGAAGGGCGGTCTCTACGACCGGTACCGGATGAACACCGACCTCGAAGAAGTTGCCCGCGACCCCCGCGTCAGCAGCGTGGACTTCTTCCGGCAGTTGCCCAAGATCAAGGTCGAGTCGCCGATCGGCCCGACGCTCACCCCGAACTTCTACTATTCGGTCTCGACCGCCCGGCTCACGATGCTCGCGCCGTCCCGTGCGATCCGCACCCGGCTGCCCGGAGAGCTCGCGCCGCTGGAGATCGCGCCCGGTCTCGGTCTCGTCTCGGTCATATTCTTCCGCTACGACGTGTGCGACATCGACTTCTACACCGAAGCCGCCATCGGGATCGCCGTCAGGCCCGCGCGCCACGGGAAGCTCGGCTTCGTCGACCTCGTCGCCGGCCTCAAGAACGAGCACCTGGACTCCTACGTGCTGTCCCTGCCCGTTAGCTCCGAGATCGCCCAGGTGCGTGGACACGACGGGTACGGCTTCCCCAAGTGGGTCACCGAGATCGACGTGGACATCAACCACACCCGGACGAACTCTCGCGTCGCCAACGACGCCGGAGGGGTCGACCTCTCGCTCCTGGCGACCACGCCGAAGCAGACCGCCCACCGGAGCGGCGAGCGTGTCAGCTCGCTCACGTCGTACACGACGATCAACGGTGCGTGGCACTCCACTCTGAGCCAGACCCACGTCCTGAACGCCGGCACCATACGCGCCCCGCGTGACGTCGCCCTCCACCTCGGGGAGGGCCGCATGGCCGACGACCTTCGCTCACTGAGGCCGATCAGGACCATTCAGTTCGACGTCATGACGGAGGGCCAGGTCGCCCTGCACATGCCGGTCCCCACGTCGGTCCAGAGCCGGCACAAGTAACAAGGAGTCCCCCTGTCATGGCCACCGATCACGCCACCCGCCGCGCTGCCGCCCGCGGCCCACACATCCCCGCATCGATCACCCCGGTTTTGCTCAACCGCCTGGCCGCTCAGGTGTCGGCAGGGCCGAACGTCGCGCGGGTCACCACCAACGCTCCTTACACCGGGGCCCCCTTGGCCGACCTCCCGGTATCGACTCCAGCCGACGTCGAGGACGCTTTCATCAGGGCCCGCTCCGCTCAGAAGGCATGGGCGGCCACACCGATCGAGGAGCGCAAGAGGATCCTGCTGCGGTACCACGACCTCGTCCTGGCCCGTCAGGAGGCAGCGCTCGACCTCATGCAGGCCGAGAACGGCAAGACCCGCCGCGACGCGTTCCTCGAAGTGGTCGACATCGCGATCACCTCGCGCTACTACGCCCGCAACGGCGCCAAGTACCTGAACCCCAGGCGCCGCCGCGGGGCGATCCCGCTGCTGACCCATACGACCGAGCTGCGCCACCCCAAGGGTGTCGTCGCCGTCATCTCTCCCTGGAACTACCCCTTGAGCATGGCGGCCAGTGACGCCATCGCGGCGCTGATGGCCGGCAACGCCGTCGTACAGAAGCCCGACACACAGACCGCGCTCACCGCACTGTGGTCGCTCGAACTGATGCACGAGGCCGGGTTGCCGGCCGACGTGTGGCAGATGGTAATCGGCCGTGGCAGCTCCATCGGCGGCGCGCTGATGGACAACGCCGACTACATGATGTTCACCGGCTCCACCGCCACCGGACGCCGGATCGCGAGCGACGCCGGCAACCGTCTCATCGGCGCCTCCCTCGAACTCGGCGGCAAGAACGCCATGATCGTCCTCGACGACGCCGACATCGAGAAGGCCGCCGACGGCGCCGTCAACGCATGCTTCCCCTCGGCGGGACAACTGTGCGTCTCCATCGAGCGCCTGTACGTGGCGGAGTCCATCCGCGACAGGTTCGTGGCCGCGTTCGTCGCGCGCACCGAGCAGCTGAAGATGGGCGCCGCGTACGACTACGGCATCGACGTCGGCAGCCTGACCACGCCGTCCCAACTGCAGACCGTCACCGAACACGTCGACGACGCCGTTGCGAAGGGCGCCACCGTCCTCGCAGGCGGCACGTCACGCCCCGACCTCGGTCCGCTCTTCTACGAGCCGACCATCCTCACCGGTGTCTCCCCCGACATGACGCTGCACGCCCACGAGACCTTCGGCCCGGTGGTCTCCATCTACTCCTACCGTGACGTCGACGAGGCCGTCGCGCTGTCCAATTCCTCGCCGTACGGCCTCAACACCAGTGTCTGGTCCAGGAACGGGGCCCGGGGTCGGGCCGTCGCTGCCCGCCTGCACGCCGGCACTGTCAACGTGAACGAGGCCTTCGCCGCCGCCTGGGGAAGCATCGACGCGCCGATGGGCGGCATGGGCGACTCCGGACTCGGCCGCCGTCACGGCGCCGACGGCATCCTCAAGTACACCGAACCCCAAACCGTCGCCCACCAGCGCATTCAGGGCTTCTACCCGCTGGCCCGCATCTCTCCCGAGACCTGGGCCTCACTCCTGAGCGGCGCACTGAAAATCATGAGGGCAGCCGGCATGCGCTGACAGCGACTGCACGGCGGGGGCCCCATCGGGCCACGCCACGACGAGAGGCAACCCCTCCATACGCCGGGTTCACCCTTTGTGTGAGGGTCGCGGGACGATCGGTCGCGGTCACATCGGCAAGACCCTCCCGGTCAACCAGCTTATGACGGTGGGAGGGCTGAGCATCCGCGGTGCCAAGCGGCACGAGCCTTCCGAAAGCAGCGGGACGAGAACGGTGGCGCGCGCTTCACCAGCATGAGCCTCAGCACAACCACCGCCGTATGTACCGACGTTGAGTTCCAAGCCTCAGCGCGCTACGCGGTGGCGGAGGTAGACGACTCTCGAGTTGAAGGTGCGGGTCTCGACGAGTTCGAGGTTCACCTGGCGCTCGTGTCGGGGAAAGAACGGGATGCCCCCGCCGACCAGCACCGGGTAAACCATGGCCCGGTACTCGTCGATCTGCCCCGTCGCCGCGGCCTCGGCGGCGAGGGTCGCGCCGCCGATCGCGATGTCGCCCTCCCCCGGCTCGGCTCGCAACCTCTCGATCTCCTCCGTCAGGCCGCCGGATGTCAGGCGGGCGTTGCCCTGAACCGCCGACAACGTGGTGGAGAAGACCACTTTGGGGAGCGGCTTCCAGAGCGCGGCCCACTCGAGCTCGGCCTCGTCGAGCGAGGACTCCTGGTCGGCGGTCTCCCAGTAGAGCATCGTCTCGTACAGCCGTCGTCCCATCAAATGGACGCCGACTTCCCGGATCTCGTCGATCCAGAAGCGGAAGACCTCCTCGTCGGGCGCCGTCCAGTCGAAGCCGCCGTCCGGCCCGACGATGTAGCCGTCGAGTGAGACGCTCATCGAATAGGTCACCTTGCGCATCAGGAGTCCTCCTCGGTAGCGGGGTCGACAGTATGACCGCCGGACGCCGCAGGACTCATCGCGGCTCGCGGGATTCCCTGAGCGAGGCGCCTCACGAGGATCGCCCCAGCGCCCCGGTCATTCCCCAGCCCAACCCCTCCGGTAGACACTGACGCTCCCCCGGGTCTCGGCACACCGTGCCGAGGCCCTCAGGGTGACCAGGTCGGCTGCTGGTGATGCGTCTGCGTCGAGCACCCTTCCCTTCGTCCGGTCGGTTGCGTCGGATCTCCACCACAACAGCCCGGCAGAACTGTTGCGACAACCCAAATCCCTTACGCCACAGCCGTGTTGCAATCGAGTCATGGCCACCACCACCGATGGATCCATGCGTCACGCCCATGCCGATCCCTCACTCCGACTTCGAGGCGAGATCGAACGGCTGCGCGACGAAGCCGAGCGACAGAAGGCTCTCGCGCACCGCAGGGCGGACTTCTGGACCAAGGTCGACATCGCGCTCGGGTTTCCCGCGGCTCTGCTCGCGGGCATCGCCGGCGCCGCGGGGCTCGCCGCCGCCGACGCACGCGTGCCCGCCGCGTTGTTGGCCCTCACCTCCGCCGGATGCGCGGCGGGCGCGGGCTTCCTGCGCGGCGACCGCAGACGGCTCGCCAACAAGCGTGCCCGGCGCGCCTGGGCCGCCACGGAGGGGATGGCCTGCGTGAAGCTGACGCAGGAACATCTAGAGTCTGACGACCTCAGCGACCTCCTGGCGAGTCGTCAGCTGGCGCTGGGCGCGTATGACTCGGAGGACACTGAGTCGGGGCCCTAGCAGTGGCTCCGTACCGAGCCGCCGAGCCGACCGGGCCGGCCCGCGGAGCGTCGACGGCGTCAGCCGAAGCCGGAAGCCGGAAGCCGCAGATCAACAGGGGAACCTCCGCCGGTAGATCAACGAAGCAGGGCTGATCGCAGGGTGATGCCGTGTCGCGTACGCAGCCGCCGCAACTCCCACATCGCGACAGCGGTGACGGACAGCGGCGCGCCGAGAACGAAGGCCAGCCACACTCCGAACGGCACACCGTCGTAAGCGCCCCGGAATGCGTCGAAGAGTGCTACTTCCCACACGAGCAGCGTGGCGAGCAGCGGTGGAACCGTCTCGTGGAGGTCTGCTGTACGGAAGACGTGCACGAGTGACTGCGCGATGCCGTAGAGAGCGAAGGGGGCCAGCCACAACAGGAAAGCGCCCAGGGAGAACAGCAGCACCACCCGCCCCGCCGACGCCGTCCAGTCCGTTTCCTCGGTCACGTAGCCCAGTCCCGTGATGAGTCTGGGTACGGCGAGCGTGACGAACAGCGCGAGCAGCGCCCCGGCGGGCTTTCCTACGCGGCGCAGGAACAGGCCCCGGTTGGGCGGGCGGGCCGCAGCGATGAAGACGGCGACGGCGACCGGGAACGTCACCGCAAGCACGATGAGGGTCGTACGGATCTGGCCGAAGCGGTCGTCCACCACGGCGTCTGCGTCCGACGCCAGCCCGTAGGACAAGAGCATCCACGTGATGGCGACCAGGCCGACGATCGTCCGCAGGACCTGCGCCCTCCTCACTGCCGGGTCGTGCACACGGTCCGGCCGGGACGGCGTGAACACCGCACGTCCCACAGCGATCGGATTGAAGAGACGTCCGAAGGTCAGCCGGCGCCTATCCCCCGGTGTCCCGCCCCCGCTTCCGCTCATCCCCGCGTCCTTCCTGTCATCGTTCCCACGGTCACAAGGAGAATCGCAGATCTCAGCTCTCGAAAGCGCCTCGCCTCTACCGCAGTTGCGCTGCAGTCCCGCGCCGACAGCGACTGGAACGGCGCCGATGGGACACCGACGCCGGCTCCCTCCCCCACCGAGGGCCGCCTCACCCCTCTTGCTAGGTTGCATCACCATGCGATCTCGCGAATACGACCTGGACTTCCGGGAGAAGGCGACCCGGACCCGCGCCTGGGGCATCGGCCTGCTGGCCGTGGCCGGGCTGCTGTGGGTCTGGTGCGCCGTGCTGTTGGTGACCCCGTACTCCGTCGACGAGGAGCCGGGCGACGACTACCCGGTGGAGTGCGAGTCCCGCCTGTTCACCGATCGCGGCACCGCCAACGAAGGGCTTCAGCGCAGCGACCACTGCCAGAACGAGCGCGACTGGCCCGAGGCGCTGGCCGTGCTCGGGCTCTCCGTGCCGGTGTCGGTCGTCGGCGTCGCCCTCTTCACGAGCGGCAGCCTGAGTTGCCGGATGAGCGCCCACTCCGAGGCCATGCGCGAGCTGGACAGGATCGCCGACGCACGCAAGGCCTGAACGCGTGCGGATACTTGCCGGCCTCGCCCGTAAGCTCCGGGACTCGCTCGGCGGAATCCGCTGTGCGCATCGAGGAATTCCCCAAAAGTGTTGGTCCCGATCAATCGCTCGGGACCCTCGTTCATATACGTGGCCCAGTGACGGAAGTCGGCTTCAAGGGCCTGGACCGCGGCCCCGGCGAACTGGGTGCGGACCCGAGCTGGAGGAGCAGGTGAAGCGCGGGCGTCGAATCGTGCCGAGTGCCCCTTGCTTTGGCTTCCATGCCAGATCAGAGGGGTGATTGCGGAAGTTGTCGATCTGCGACAGTGTCGACGTTCGGTAACTGTCTTCGTATAGGTGAGGTGAGGGTCCGCGTCCAGGGCCCGGCTTGTGATTTCTCCCGAAAGCTCCCGCCTCGGCATTGGTGTTCCGGCAAGCGCGGACGACGCTCCCTATCCGGTGCTGGTCCTGGAAGCGGACGGGCAGGTCGCGGGCTTGAACGACGCGGCCTCGGACCTGCTGCCCTCCGCCACTACCGGCCGCCCCTTGGGCTTCCCCTCGTGGCTGGCGACGGCCGGACGGGCCGACGCCTCCGGCCCCGTCTCGGGCAAGGTGGGAGACCGGGTCTTCTCCGCTCATCCCTCGTCACTGCCGGGCGACAGGACCGCTTGGTGGATGGTGGACGAGACCGCGTACCAGTCGGCGGTCGATGAGTTGAGAACGGAGCGGGAGCGCACCCAGTTCCTCACCGCGGCTTCCAGCGCTCTGCTCTCCTCGCTGAACCTTGACCGGTGCATGGAGGTCACCGCCCGGCTGGCCGCCGAACACCTGGCGGACGCCGCCGTGGTCGTCGCTCCGGGCACCCGCAGACTTCCGGTGGTCGGCTGCGACCAGCAGGGCCGGATCTCCCACACCGTCAACACCACTGCGCCCGAGACCGTGCAGGGCCTGGCCGAGGCCCTGCGGGGTTTTCCTCCGGTGCCCTCGCGCTGGATCGACCCTTCCACGGCGCCGGACTGGCTGGTGCCGAAGGGGTTCGGCCGGGTCGGGTCCATGGCGATCACCCCGCTGCCGGGCCACGGCGTGCCGGCCGGGGTGCTCGTCCTGCTGCGCCGCGCGGAGAACGCTGCGTTCACGGAGTCGGAGGAAACGTTCGCCGGCCTGTTCGCCGCCCGAGCCGGAGCCGCGATGTCGGCAGCGCGCCTCTACCAGGAGCAGAGCACCATCACCGACACGCTGATGCGCGAACTTCTGCCGCCCACACTGGAACGGGTACAGGGGGTCGAGTTCGCCGGCGGCTATCGGCCCAGCAGAGACCACGAGCGCATCGGTGGCGACTTCTACGACGTCCACCCCGCCGACGAGGACTGCGCCGAGACGCTCGCCATCCTGGGTGACGTGTGCGGCAAGGGCCTCGAGGCCGCGGTGCTCACGGGCAAGATCCGCAACTCCCTGCAGGTTCTGCGGCCGATGGCCGAGGACCACGGCAGGATGCTGCGGCTGCTCAATCAGTCGATACTCTCCAGTCATCACACGCGGTTCGTGACCCTCGTCCTGGCCTCGGTCCGGCGCGAGGAGAGTGAGGTCGCGCTGCGGCTGACCTCAGCCGGTCACCCGAAGCCGCTGATCGTGCGTTGCGACGCGAGCGTGGAGGAAGCCGACACCGGTGGCACTCTCGTCGGCGCGCTGCCGAACGTCACGTCCCGCACCACCGAGGTCCGTCTGGCACCGGGAGAGACCTGCTTGCTGTTCACCGACGGGATCACGGAAGCCGTCGGCGGCCCGCTGGGCGACACCATGTTCGGGGAGGAACGGCTTCGCCGCGCGCTCTCCGAGTGCGCCGGGATTCCCGCCGCGGCCGTCGTCGAGCGCATTCAGATAGTGGCTTCGGAGTGGGTGGGTGACGGACACCACGACGACATCGCCGTACTGGCCATCACCGCATCCCGCGGCGCGCACCTGAGCGCCGTGGACGGAACGAGCCGAGGCAGGTACACCCCGTGATCACCCGATCCCCCAGCCGGAGCGACGAGCCTCGCCGCCACAGCGTCGGCGCCCGCCTGACCTCTGCGCAGGCCGACGAGCGAGCCGCGCAGTGGGCGGACGAACTGTGGAACGCCGTACGTGCCGGGGACGAGTACTCCGCTTCCGACACCGTCGCCAACGCCCTGGACGCCGGGCTGGACGCGGAGGCGGTACTGCTGGACGTCATCGGCGCCGTCCAGCACAAGGTCGGCATCGAGTGGGCTGCCAACCGCATGAGCGTGGCCGATGAGCACGCGGCCACCGCCATCAACGACCGCGTCATCGCCGCCCTGCCTTTCGACCGCCCCACCACTCCGCGTGGCCGGGTCACCGTCGCCTGCGTGGACAAGGAGTGGCACGCGCTGCCCGCGCGCTTGTTGGCGGAGACCTTGCGGCTGCGCGGCTGGCAGGTGGACTACCTCAGCGCCCAGGTGCCCACCCCTCACGTGATCGGTCACATACACCGCACCGGCCCCGACGTGGTGTGCCTGTCGAGCTCCTTGCCCACTCGCCTGCCCCTGGCTCACGCCGCGATCACCGCGTGCCAGGCTGCCGGCGTCCCGGTCATGGCCGGTGGCCTCGCCTTCGGCATCGACGGCCGCCACGCCCGTTTGCTGGGCGCGGACGCCTGGGCACCCGAAGCTCGTACGGCCGCCGACCAACTCGCCGCCGGGCCCCTGCCCGAACCCCCTCCCCCGCACCAGACCATCGACGATCTTCCGCATCTGACCGACCAGGAGTACTCCCTGGTCACCCAGACCTCACGTCGTCTGGTGCGCGAGACGTTCCAGGGTCTGGCCCAGCGCTTCCCCGCGATGACCGACTACAGCAATGAGCAGCGCGAGCGCACCGCCGAGGACCTCACCCACATCGTGGACTTTCTCGCCGCCGCCCTCTACGTGGACGACGCCGAGGTCTTCACCGGCTTCCTCACCTGGACCGCCGACATTCTCACCGCCCGCGGCGTACCCGCCCGATCCCTCGTGCCGGGACTGGACCTGCTGGAGGACCAGTTGCGGGACTTTCCCCGCGCCCGGGGCCTCCTCGACGCCGGACGCAGCGCGTTGGCGCACTGTTCCTGACCCCGATCTGTCGAAGGCCTCGTTGTGACGACTTCTCCCCACGACCAGAACCCGGCCCCCGTCCCGTCCGCCGACCCGCGGTGCTTGCACGCCGAGCTGCGCGGTGAACTGGACTACGAGACAAGTGACAGCTTCCGCCGCCATGTTCTGGGCCTTCTCGATCAGCGAGCGAGCGACGTCACAGACCTGCGGCTGGACTGCCGGGAGCTGGAACTGATCGACTCCATGGGGCTGTCGGCACTGCTGGCGATCCACCGGATCACCAGCGCGGCGGGCATCACCCTCCATCTGGACAACCGCCCGGACCGGTTGCAGCGCATGCTGGAGATCACCGGCACCGACGAGCACCTCACCCGGCCCGCCGCCTCTCAGCACACGACGGAGACAACCACCCCGGCAGTGGAACGTCAGGCCGGCCGCCCAAGGCACTGAGGGCCGGGCGTTGTTCGGCGGTTTGCGATCCCTGCCAGGGTCCGGCCGAGGTCCGCCGACGCGGGTCAGACGGGCTCGGGCTGCTTCTGCGCCGGTGGCGGTTGTACGGGTTGCGGTTCCCGCTGCTGTTCAGGGGCCGTCTGCGGGTCCCACAGCCTGGTGGTCCGCATATAGGTGTGGATCACCGAGGTCATCGCGAGGATGAGGAGCGGTCCCCATACCCAGGGGTACCTGGCCATCTCCAACGGCAGGTAGCGGTAGGACAGCAGGAGCGCCGCGAAGACCGTCGTGCCGAGGGCGATCAACCGCACGGCGGCCGGCTCCCAGCCGCGGCCCCATGAGCGCATCGCCGCATCGATGGTGAGGGCGAACACCACACCCGCGACGAGGTCCACACCGTAGTGGTAGCCGAATCCCAGGGTCGCGGTGAGTGTGCCGATCAGCCAGAAGGCCCCGATCCATCGCATCGTCCGTGAGCCCTTGCGGGAGTGTATGAAGATCGCGGTGGCCCATGCGGTGTGCAGGCTGGGCATGCAGTTGCGCGGGGTGATCTCGTCGAACGGGACCGGGTGCGGGGCGGTGATCGGCGGTGTCGTGTGGGGCCACAGATTGGCCACCGCCCACTGTCCGCCGTCGGCGCCGAAAACGAAGATCGGTCCGGCGACCGGGAAGATCATGTAGATGGCGGGACCAAGCAGGCCTATGACCAGGAAGGTGCGCACCAGGTGGTGCTGCGGGAAGCGGCGCTCGATCGCCACGTGGCGCAGCTGGTAGAGCGCGAAAATGGCGGCGGCGAGCGGGAGTTGACCGTAGACGGCGCCCAGGAGATGCGTGCTGATCGGGTCGGTGGCCTCGACCATCCGGCCCACCAGCCACGAGGGGTCGCCCAACGCATGGTCGGCGAGTGCCACGTACGGGTCGAGGACCGTCGGGCGGGTCTTGGAGGTGATGATCAGCCAGGTGTCCCCCGTCTTGTGCCCGGCGACGAGCAACAGTCCCAGTCCGGATCCCTTGAGCAGCAGGATGCGTTCCGGGCCGGTGCGGCGTGCGAGGGCGACGACCGCGAGGCCCAGGACCACCCACAGTGCGCCGTTGCCGAAGTTCATGGAGGCGCCGGCAATCCAGCGCACGAGCCAGAAGACGAGGTCGATGCCGACCGCGGTACCGACCGCGATGAACCGCTGACGCCAGGTGAGCACGACCAGCGTCAGCGCCAGGCCGGCGTACAGCAGCGGTCCCGACTCGGGGGCGAGTATCACTTCCCGGGACTGATCCGTGATCGGGCCCGGCAGACCGTAGCCACGCGCGACGATCTCCAGCGTGACGAGGAACGCCAGGGTCGCGATCCCTGCGGCGGCCCACAGAGGCGCTTTTGGTCTGCGCCGTGGGGATGCCGTTCCGCCGTCTATTCGCGATGCTCTAGTTATCAAGGTTTTGGCCGATTTGTTAGATTTGGTCGAATATCTTGCCCTTCGCGCTAGACGACATGTGCTTCTAGTGAAGGGCAGGCGAACAAATGATCGCTCATGAGTTCGATCATGCTAGCGGAGGGGTGTCGGGCCCCTCGCACGGGCTGCACGGGCTGCCCGCCGCGCCCTGCGCACGCCCCCGCGACGAGCCCGCAAGCCGTCGCGCCCCGCGCCGTACGGCCTTCAAGTGTCAGGACTCTCCATGGCATCGACTGGCAGCAGACCTACAGCAGACGCGGACGCCACGGCAGGGGCACGGCACACGGTGACCGCTCCCCCGGACTCCGGCGGCGGTTACGGACAGGACCTGTTCGAGCCCGCGCACCCCGAGGAAGCCGAACGCATCGACGCGGCCGCGCTGGTCTACGACCCCTTCACCACCCGCCGCCTGCGCGCTCTGAGCGCGGGGCCGGACGGCCGCTGTCTGGACGTGGGGGCCGGCACCGGGACGCTGGTCCGCTGGCTGCTGGACGAGGCCGGCGCCGCGGAGGTGGTCGCCCTGGACCGGGACACCAGCGGCCTGGACGCCCTGGCGGGTCCGCGGATGCGGCTGGTCACCGCCGACCTCAGGGACGAGAGCCTGGACCTGGGCCGCTTCGACCTGATCCACGCGCGCTTCGTCCTCATGCATCTGCCCGAGCGCCGCCGTCTCCTCTCACGGCTTGCCGGGTGGCTGAACCCGGGCGGCTGGCTGGTACTCGGTGACGCCGTCGAGATACCGAACCCCCTGGACGCCTCCTCGGCCTACCGGCGGACCATGGACGCCATGTGGCAGGCGCTGCGCTCGACCATCGGCACCGACACGTCCTCGGTTCCGGCCTACCCGCACCTCCTGCGGGAAGAGGGCCTCCAGCACGTCGCCGCGGAGCTCTTCTGCCCGCCGCTGGTCGCAGGAGGCCCGCTGGCCCGTTTCTGGTCCGAGACATGGGACCGGATGCGGCCCGCGCTGGAGGAGACCGGGCGGGTGGACTCCGCCGTCATCGACGACGCCCTCGCTTACCTGGCCTCACCCAAAGCGGCCGAGCTGGGGCCCGGCATGGTGATGGCCTGGGGGCAGCGGCCCTGAGGTGCTTCACGCACGTGCTCCCTCAGATGCGTTCAAGCCTGTCGTGCGCAAGCCTGGAAATACGACGGCATCGTGGCGGAGGCAACGCAGAGTGCGCCGGCCGTCCGTATACCGCTGATCGCCGTCGGCTCAGTGACCGTCAGAGCATGACGAAGGAGAGTCTTCATGACACCGAGTGACAGGCTGCGCAAGGGTGACAAGGTGTCGTGGAAGAGTCACGGCAAGAACGTGACAGGGAAGGTCAAGAAGAAGATCACAGACCGTACTCAAGCAGCGGACCGGACCGTCGACGCCTCGAAGGACGACCCGCAGTACGAGGTGGAGAGCGACAAGTCGGGCCGCTCCGCAGTACACAAACCGAGCGCCTTGCGGAAAAGGGACAAGAACTCGTGACGGCTCCCAAGCCGCGACCGTCCCGCCTGGTTCTCCTCGTTCGTCACGGCATGTTCGTGAACGAACGCCGGTAGGAGCCCGGTGGCACTCCCCGGCGGCGCACGAACTGTTCGCGCAGAACGGCCGCGCTTCCGTATCCGACGCGGCGGGCGATCTCTTCCACCGGCAGGTCCGTCGTCTCCAGAAGCTCCTCGGCACCGCTCAGGCGAAGGCTCCGCAGCCATGCGTGGGGGGTGGTGCCGGTCGCGGCCGTGAAGCGGCGGGCGAAGGAGCGTTTGCTCATCAGGGCACGCCGGGCCAGTTCCGCGACGGGAAGCGGCTCGTGCAGGTTCTCGCGGGCCCACGCGAGTACCTCGGCGAGACGCTCGTCGCTGCAGCCTTCGGGAACGGGTGCGGCCAAGTACTGCGCCTGCCCGCCGTCGCGGTGGGAGGGCAACACCACGTCACGGGCAACGGCGTTGGCCATCGCGGCTCCGTACTCCCGCCTCAGCAAATGCAGGCAGAGATCGAAGCCCGCGGCGGCTCCCGCGCCCGTGATGATGCGCCCTTCGTCGATGTAGAGCGCGTCGGGTTCGACGGTGACGTCAGGGTGGCGGTCGGCGAGCAGTTCGGCGAACCGCCAGTGGGTGGTCGCGCGCCGACCGTCGAGCAGTCCGGCAGCGGCGAGCGCGAAGGCGCCGACACAGTGGGCCGCCACCAGTGAGCCGCGCTCGTGTGCGGCCGACAGCGCTTCGAGCACGGCGGGAGCAGGTGGTGTGCGAAATCCGGCCCATGGAAGGACAATCACCAGATCGGCCGACGCGAGCCGGTCCAGGCCATGCGTGATGGTGAGCGGCACACCGACGTCAGTGGGGACCGGGCCGGGCCGATCCGTGCACAGGGCGAAGTCGAAGCCGGGCAACGCTTCACCGTGCCAGCCGAAGACCTCGGCGACGATGCCGACGGCGAGCATGCCGACTCCGGGCGGGGTGTACGCGGCGACGGTCACGAAGGGAGGCACGCGGGCAGTGTGGCACTAATCCTGCGATCAGCGGCAGTTGAGCCACTCGTGAGCGATGGGCCGGTCCGGAAGCATTGAGGCCATGACAGACGCACCGCTCGGCCGTAGCGCCGTGTACACCATCCTGACCACCGGATACGTCGGCTCCACCGGCCCCGGAGTCGCCGCCACCGTCTCCTGCATATCCGACGCCGACCGGCATGTGATCTTCGACCCGGGCATGGTGGCGAGCCGTGACGACATCCTCGGCCCGCTCGCGGAGTTGGGGCTCGGACCCGACGACATCACCGATGTGGTGCTCAGCCACCACCACCCGGACAACACCATCAACGTGGGTCTGTTCCAGCGGGCCAGAGTGCACGACCACAAGGTGGAGTACCGGGGCGACCAGTGGACGAATCGTGATGCGGAGGGCTACGAACTGACCCCGTCACTGCGGCTGATCCGCACCCCGGGACACAGCCCTGAGGACATCACCCTGCTGGCCGGCACGTCCACCGGCGTGGTGGCGTTCGCCGGTGACCTGTGGTGGCACTCGGAGGGTCCCGCGGACGACCCGGTAGCCCCCGACCGTGAGGTGTTGCGCGCCTCCCGGCTCCGGGTACTGACCGCCGCGGACCTGATCGTGCCGGGCCACGGCGGCCCGTTCAAGGCCGACGACACCACACCGCGCTAGCTGTTCGGGCCAATGGGACCTGGAGTGTTACGCGCGGTCACGCTACGGCCGCACGAATTGCCCGGTCGTGCTGAGCGCTCTGGTCGACCAGGCTGTCGACCAGAGCGCCTCTAGGATGTGCCGATCGTCTGCGGTCGCCGGAAGCGACGTACCGACTCCGGCATCCGGTCAGCGGGCGGCGAGGAGTTCGAGCGTGTCGATCACGCGGTGCGAGAAACCACCCTCGTTGTCGTACCACGCGACCACCTTGATGTGGCGGCCTTCGACGCGGGTGAGGGCCGAGTCGAAGATCGACGAGGCGGGATTGCCCACGATGTCGGTGGAGACGAGCGGGTCGTCGGAGTATTCGAGGACGCCGGCGAGCGGCCCCTCCGCCGCCGCGCGGTACGCCGCCAGCACGTCGTCGCGCGTCACGTCGCGGGCGACGGTCGTGTTGAGTTCGACGATCGAGCCCACCGGCACCGGAACGCGGATCGAGTCGCCCGACAGCTTGCCCTCGAGGTTCGGCAGCACGTGGCCGATCGCCTTGGCGGCGCCTGTCGTGGTCGGCACGATGTTGACGCCGGCCGCCCGGGCGCGGCGGGCATCGCGGTGCGGACCGTCCTGCAGGTTCTGCTCCTGCGTGTAGGCGTGCACCGTCGTCATGAACCCGTGCTCGATACCGGCGAGTTCGTCGAGGACCTTGGCCAGCGGGGCGAGCGCGTTGGTGGTGCACGAGGCGTTCGAGACGACCGTGTGCACGGCCGGGTCGTAGGCATCGGTGTTGACCCCGAACGCGAGCGTGACGTCGGCTCCGTCCGACGGCGCGCTGACGAGTACCTTCTTCGCGCCCGCATCGAGGTGGGCGCGGGCAGCCTTGGCGGAGGTGAAGCGGCCGGTGGCTTCCAGGACGACGTCGACGCCGAGTTCGGCCCACGGCAGCTGCGCCGGTTCGCGCTCGGCCAGCACCTTGATCCGACGTCCGTCGACGACGAGGACGTCCCCGTCGACGGTCACCGGACGCCCGAGCCGGCCGGCCGTGCTGTCGTAGGCGAGCAGTCGGGCGAGAGTGGCCGGCTCCGTCAGGTCGTTGACGGCCACGATCTCGAGGGGGCTGTCGCGCTCCAGCAGTGCGCGCAGCACATTGCGTCCGATGCGGCCGAATCCGTTGATGGCGATGCGAGTCATGAGTGATGTCCCTTCCTTTGGCCCCCAGGGTCGCCCGCGGCTCGCGCCGCCAAACAGTGGCGGGATCGCCATGGTTCACAAGGATCCCGCCAGGTCGCCGGGGCGGTCATTCACCTCGGGTGAAGGTGCGCCGGTACTCGCTCGGTGTGGTGCCCAGGATGCGCTGGAAGTGCAGGCGCAGGTTCGCGCCCGTGCCGAGCCCGACGTCGGCGGCGACCTGTTCGACGCTGCGCTGCGACCGCTCGAGCAGTTCGCGGGCCAGGTCGAGGCGGGCGCGCATCACCCACTGCATCGGCGTGTAGCCGGTCTCCTCGACGAAGCGCCGGGAGAACGTGCGCGGCGAGACCTTGGCCTGCCGCGCCAGCGTGTCGAGGGTGAGGGGTTCGCCGAGCCGGTGCAGCGCCCACTCCCGGGTGGCGGTGAACCGCTCGCCGAGTGGTTCGGGGACACTGCGCGGCACGTACTGGGCCTGGCCGCCGCTGCGGTAGGGGGCGGCCACCAGACGCCGGGCCGCATGGTTGGACGCGGCCACTCCGAGGTCGCCGCGCAGGATGTGCAGGCACAGGTCGATACCGGAGGCCGCGCCGGCCGAGGTGAGCACGCTGCCCTCGTCGACGAACAGGACGTTCTCGTCGACCTGGACGAGTGGGTGCCTGGCCGCGAGTGCCCGCGTGTAGTGCCAGTGCGTCGTCGCCCGCCTGCCGTCGAGCAGTCCCGTGGCGGCGAGCGCGAAGGCGCCCGTCGAGATGGCGGCGAGCCGCGCGCCCCGGTCGTGGGCGGCGATCAGTGCGTCGACGACGGATTGCGGCGGGTCGTCACGGTCCGGGACCCGGTAGCCGGGGACGAAGACGATGTCGGCCCACGCAAGCGCTTCGAGGCCGTGAGCGACGCAGTACGCGAGACCGTCGCCGCCGGCCGCGAGACCAGGTGTCGCGCCGCACACCCGCACCTCGTACGGCATGCTCGCGCGGGTCGTGAAGACCTGAGCGGGAATTCCGACATCGAGCGGCTTGGCGCCCTCGGGCACAAGGACGGCGACGCGATGCAGGCGGGAGGCTGGCACGGGAAGAGGTTACGTGGGCCGTGACGTCGATACGCCCACCGCACGGACCGACCGGGCCCCATGCGCGGCTTGATCGGCTCCCCGGACAACAGTTGGCCGATGGCCGGCCGAGGATCATTGCCTGATACCCGTTGGGTATCACATCGGCCTCAAGAGGTCTTGGACGGCCGGCTCCCACCGGGCGCAGGCTGAGGTCGCAGGCCGAAGGCACGGGTGAAGGCCCGGGCCGCTGCAGACCTCGAATGGGAGCGCGCGTCATGAAGGTTTTCCTGACCGGTGGATCCGGCTACGCAGGCAAGGCCACTATCAGCGTGCTGGTCCGGCACGGGCACACGGTGGAGGCGCTGGCCCGCAGTAAGCGGGCGGCAGGGACGGTCGCCGCGCTCGGTGCCACGCCGGTCATGGGCGGGCTCGCTGATCTCGGCGTGCTCAACTCCGCGGCGGCTCGGGCCGAAGCGGTCGTACACATGGCGCAGGCGACGAGCGGGGACGAGGATCGCGCGGCGGCGACAGCGATGCAGGACGGCATCGGGACCGGTACCTACGTCCATACCGGCGGCACCTGGGTCTACGGCGACACCGACGGCGTGGCCGACGAGAGTGCCCCCTGGAATCCGCCGGCCGTGGTTGCCTGGCGCAAGCCCGTCGAGGACGCGGTTCTGCGGCGGGCACAGCAGGGCGGCCGGCCCGTCGTGGTGCAGCCCGGTCTGGTGTACGGCGGCGAGAACCGGCTGATCGACCTGTTCTTCGCCGTCCCGGGCGGGCAGGCAGGCGCCGTCCCCTGCATCGGCGACGGCCGCAACCATTGGGCTCTCGTCCATATCGACGACATCGCCGAGCTCTACGCCACAGCGTTGAAGGCGAAGCCCGGTTCGGTGTACGCCGGCGTGGGCGGCGTGAACCCCACCGCCAAGGAGTGCCTCCTGGCGGTCAGCCGGGCCGTGGGCCTCGCGGGGAAGGTCACCTCGATCTCGCTGGACCAGGCACATCAGCAGATGGGCCCGGTCGCGGACGCCTTCGCCCTCGACCAGCAGCTCACACCGGCGCGGGCACGGACCGAGCTGGGCTGGTCACCGGCGCACACGGACCCGCTGGGCGTCCTCGAGCGCGGCTGACTTCACAGCTCGTACGCGGCCGGCTCGCGCATACGAGGATCACCCCGGGTCGCCGAGGTCTCGCGTCCGCGCAGGTAGATTTGTCGGCAGTGAGTGGACGGGAGTCACGGTGGACGTCGATCTGCGCAAGCTCCGCTATTTCGTGGCAGTGGCCGACGAGATGCACTTCGGACGCGCGGCCGAGCGACTGCACATCGCCCAGCCCGTGCTGTCCCGGCAGATCCGGATCCTGGAAGACGAGCTCGGGGCGCAGTTGTTCGAGCGTGACCGCCGCGGCACCCGGCTCACACCGGCGGGCGATCAGTTGCTGGAGGACGCGGTTCCGCTCCTTGCCTCAGCCGGAGCGCTGACCAGACGGGTCGGATCGGCGGCTCGCGGCACGACGACGTTCACGGTCGGTTTCATGCCCGGGATCACCGTCACCTCGGCGGTCGTCGCCCTCGCCTCGCGCCATCCCGATGTCGACGTACGACTGCTGCGCACCAGCTGGGACGACCAGGTGGCCGTGCTCCTGGACGGCCGTGCGGACGTCGGTGTCGTGCGCCTGCCCATCGACACGCGCGGACTCAAGGTGCGGCATCTCTTCCAGGAACCCCGGGTCGTCATGCTTCCCACGGCCCACCGGCTGGCCGGTGGGACCTCCGTAACACTCGAGGATCTCTCCGGCGAGCACCTCTTGCAGGACCCGGACGCCGTGCCCGGATGGCGCGAGGTGGCACTGGAGATGCGCGATCCGCAGGGGCGACCCGCACTCCCCCCGATCCGGCATGTGGAGGAGAAGCTCGAACTCGTCGCCGCCGGCGCGGGCATCAGCGTGCTCCCGCTGTCCACGGCCTGCTTCTACACCCGGCCTGACGTGACAGCCGTACGTGTGGAGGGAATCGGCCCGAGCGAGGTGGCCCTCGCCTGGGTCGGGACACGGCGTTCCCTGCTCATCCGTGACTTCACCGAAGCTGCCCTGGAAGTGCTCGCGGACAGCCAGTTCGAGGCGACACAGAAGCGCGCGCCCTGACACCCGAACAGCCGCGGCGCTCCGCAGGAGAGCCGATGATGCGGCGCCCTTCGCTGCCCGTCCAGCGCCTTCCCGCCGTAAGTGAGTGTCGCGGGGCCGATCGGCCTCTTGCGGACCGATGGTCAGCAGGTGACTTCTTGCCTGGTCTAGCGCGTCCGCATTGGGGTATTTGCGCCGATAACACCTTTGCGGGTCTTGCGGCAGCACGGAAGGGAGGAATCCCGTGGTTCTTGTCGCAGCGGATGTGATGGGCGCTCCGTGCTGGCTGAGCCTGGCCACGCGCGATCGTCCGGCAGCCGAGCGCTTCTACGGAGCGGTCCTGGGCTGGACGTTTCGGCAGGGTCGTTTCGGCAGAGCCTTCTCGGTGGCGGAGGTCGACGGGGTGCCGGTGGCCGGCATCGGGGCAGTGGCGGCGGAGTTCGCCGTGCCGGTGGCATGGACTCCGTATTTCGCTGTCGACGATGCCGACGAGGTCGTCACCCGGGTGCGCGAGCGAGGAGGCACGCTCGCGGTGGGCCCGGTCTCGTATCCACCTGGCGGCCGGGCGGCGCTTGCGGCCGACCCCCACGGAGCCGCCTTCGGCGTCTGGGACGGGGATGTTCTGGCCGAGTGGAGTGTCAGCCTGCCGCGATCGCCTGCCTGGCTGGAACTGCTTACGGTCGACGCGTTCGATGCGGCGATCTTCTACGGCGAGGCCATGGGGTGGGGTCAGGAAGCCACGAACGGCTGCTGCGACGTCTCGTACGAAGATGATCAGGTCGTGGTGCGCCGGCATGGCGAACCTGTCGCCCGCCTGAACAGCGGCCCTGTCGAGGAAGGTGCGCCGAAACCTCAGCTGCGACCCCGCTGGCTGGTTCACTTCAGGGTCCCCAACCTGGAGAGAGCGGTCGCGCTCGCCCTGGAGAACGGTGGTGGGACCGTTACCGGCGCCGAATGGGGCGGTGGGCAGCAGGCGGCACTCCGCGACCCCGACGGCGGCCTCTTCACCCTCGATCAATCGTCGGACGCCCCCGCCCTGGGCGCTCGACACTCACTCAGTGGCTGATGCAGATGAGCGTGATGGTGGAAGTCAAAGATGCCGCGCAGGCTGGGTGTCCAGGAGGGGACCGGACGAAGTCGGGTGCGATGAGTGAGAGGCCGGTGCACCACCCTCTGGTCCGCCTCATGGCCCAGGAAGGTCGCATGGTGTCGGCTGCAAACGGATCGGTACGCCCATTGTCAGAGGCCGCCGGCAGCGAAGAAGGCCTCGCCCACACACGGAAGCGGGCGTGACCGCCATGGGTGTGGAGGGGATGAGCAGCGCACCGATCGTCGTCCACCCGCCGTCGCCCACTGGTGGCCGGCGCGTGACGGTGCACCGCCACAGCAGGGACGAGATCCTCGGCCTCGCCCACTCCGACCACGACCTGATCGTCTTCCTGGAATCCGCCGGCATCCTGGACCCGGAGCAGGTGGTGGACGATCCACGCTGGGTGGAATGGCGTGGCGGCCTCCCGCATCACTGGGACGCAGCCTGAGCCACGGAGGCGGGGACCGGGACATCACGGAGTGCCCGGTCGGGCTGACGTGCGGGTTGCGTCGGCGCCCCTGCCGTGGCGGGATGGAAGTGTGGGTACAGGTGTCGTGGCCGCCGGGTTCGTCCTCGGCACAACCGTGAGCGTGTGGGCGATCCGCCGGATTCTGCGGGCCCGCCGGTGTTCCGCCGCCCGGGACCGAGCGGCGCGGCAGGCGGCGGCGCAGATCCGCCTGGCGGCGGACATGGTGATTTCGGAACGGCGCCGCACAGGCAGCTCAATTGTGCGCCTCCCGATCCTTGTCGCTGATGTGCAGGCCAAGGCGTATGAACACTTCCTGCTCACGGTCCCGCGCCGGTGCGCAGCGGAGGCGCTGCGGCAGAGCTACGAGCGTTGGAGTTGCCGCTTCGACTGCACCACCGACGCCTACGACCCCTTCTGACGGGAGGGACCTGACCCATCAGATCCTTCCGGCACTGGACCGTGTCTGCTCCAGGGCCCCTCCCCCGCCCCCTCCCGGGTGGCTCGGCATTCCTGTTCGCAGGCGCTCAGGGGAACATCGTGGACGCGCGGTACGAGAGTCAGTCCCCGTCCGCACGGTCGCCGTCTCGGCGGAAGCGGTCGCGGTGGCGGTGGCGGTGGCGGTGGCGGACGCGGATGATTCAGCCCACCGGTTTTCCACGGCGCCGGCTCACACGATGCGCATCGCCGTGACCTCGTAGGCGATGGCCGAACTCATTTTCGGTCCGCGACAGGTCAGCTGATGCGGAGGTGTGCGGTAGGCCCGCACCTCGACGTCGAGAGCCGTCGGGTGAGGTGGGCGGCCGGTGACACGGATCCGCCAGCAGTCGCGATCGCGAGACGTGCCAGTGACCGCGTAGTCGTGGCGGCCTGCCGGGCCGAAGCGTCTGAGCGCGGCTGCGACCGCGGCCTGCTGCGGAGGGAAAAGATCTGTGTATCCGCGCAGATGTTGGGCGTGGATACGGTCGGTGAGGTGCTCCGCGACCGTTGCGACAGACGATTCGGCATCGAGATTGCCGTAGTAGACGCCGTCGGGCGCGATGACGACGTTGGGGGCGAACCGGTCACCGCCCACGTGCGTGCATTCCCACACCAGCTGCGGCCAGCGTTCGCTCAGGGCGCGCACCACGGGCCGGCCTCGTACGGCGCAACAGGTGTCGTGCCGCCCGTGGGTACAGACGAGGACGACGGGCGAACAACCGAGTTCTCCGGGAGCGCCGAGGGCGCCGACGATCTCCGCCAAGTCCTCGTCGCATCTCCACGTGCCCCATTGCTGGTGGTAGGCACCGGAGCTCTCGTAATGCAGTACCGCCCAGCGAGGGGGTTCCTCGCTTGTGGAGCGTCCGTGCCGCTTGACCAGAAGTATCCGTGCCCGTGCCGCCTGCGCGGCGGTGAACACCAGCGCTTTAGCCTCGGGTGCGAGAGCGAGGCCGTCGAAGCCGTTGGCCGGCCACGCGCCTCGGTACTCGATGAGGACCCAGACGGACCCGTGCGGCGCCGTGCCCACGATCGAATCGCCGCGTATCCGGGCGGCATCGGAGCAGAGGAAGCGTTCCGGCGCAGTCACCGCTGCAACGTCACTGTCCGGCGGGCACCAGCACACCCGCGCGCAGCAGTCTCTCGGCGAGCTCGACGCCAAGATCACCGGCGGTGCTCACCTCGCCGTTGAGAAGGCGGGTCACCGAGGGGAGATCCACTTCCGGGAAGTCGAGCCAGCCCACGCGTGTGAGCAGGCGCGGGCCCTCCAGCCGCGCCTCCAGCGCTGGGCGGAGCCGCACCGGCGACTCGGGGCGGAGGCCGTCGACGGCCTTGAGTTGGGCCAGCGGCCCCAGCGGCGCCGGGCGTCCCTGGCCTCGGCGCGTGCGGTGGAACAGCGGAGCGGAATCGGCCTGCGTGACGGCAGCGACGAGGCGTTCGCGGACGAACTCGATTTCCCCGGCCGGCCCGTCCACGCCCAGTGGCAGTGTGCGGCGCATCCGGGAATCCTCGCGCAGCATCGCGAGCGCGGCCTGGGCGAGGTGTTCGGCCAGCGTGTAGCGCGTCCAGCTGTGGATTCCGAGTGTGAGGTGGATCGATACGTCGCCCTGCGCCTGGGCCGCGTGCAGCCAGCCCCGCGGCAGGTAGAGGACATCGCCGGGCTCCAGAACCGTGTCGATGCAGGCCTTGCCCTTCGCGGCCTCCGCGACGGCGGAGCGGCGTTCGGTCCAGGGCTGGTCGCGCAGCGGGTCGGGGTGGACGGGCTCATGGATGAGCCAGCGTTTGGTCCCCTCGATCTGGAGGACGAAGACGTCGTGGACGTCGTAGTGGTCGTCGAATCCACGGTTCTGCGGCGGAGTGACGTAGCCATTGGCCTGCACCGGATGTCCGAGCTCCGTGCTCAGCCGGGCGCTGAGGTCCGCGACCGGCTCCCACGTGCGCTGCAGAGCCTGCAGAACGAGGGTGGCGCCGTCGGCGAACGCGCGCCACAGGGCAGTGTCGTCGACCTGGTCGGGGATGGTGGCACCGACCCCGGCGGGCGAAGTGAAGGACTGCTCGGGCAGCGTGCAGCCGTCCTTGGCCACGCGGAGGAAGGGCGTACGCAGGCCGCGGCGCGAGATCAGTTCGTCCACGGCTTCGGCGGAGAACAGGTCGGAGAAGTCGCTCGCGCGGCGTGTGAGCAGCGCTGTCCGGGCCCAGACGTCACGGGCGAACGCCTCGCGGCTCAGTCCGGTCAGTCGTGATTCCAGAACCCCGGCGCCTGCGGTGGCGCCGGAGCTCGGAAGTTCGGTTCGCAGGGTGCTCAAGAGCGGCTGCCGGACTCGCCGGCGCCACCGTCGGCACCGCCGTCGTGCACACCGGGCGTACC